>DASSGT010000651.1:0-4511 GCA_035693345.1 Puia sp.
AGATATATGATGCAACACTATATTCCGATGTGGATTTGATACACATAGCTTTCTACAAACAATTTATTGGAGCGGCAAATTATAAGATATTGAATTCCTCGATTCTTTGGATCCGCTTCGAAAGCCAGTTTCCTGTCCTGGACGTGATTGAAAATGGCACACCATTTACAACCGTTCGATTCAACAGCTTTACATACAACGATGTGACGAGCATGATACCCGATGTCCAGGGATCTGAACCCTGGACAGTTTGGACTAGTGGATTATATGATCAAAAATTTGGGATCATAGAAATTACCGATACAAGTGGAACCAGATGGTTGCGGCAAAATTGACCCTGTTTTGATTATTGCTTACAGCCTAACGAACAAAACACTTTTAGATGAATTGGTATTGCCGTTTCTTACGCGGAGTATATATTGTCCCGGGGACAATGTACGTGTGTTGATGTAGATCTGACTGCCGGAGGAACTGCCCGTAATGATTGACTCCCCGGTGATATTCATGATTTCAAATTCCAAAGGGGCGCCATCCTGGTTATCGATCACCAGTTGATTAACGACCGGGTTTGGATGAATATGCGGACCCGGACCGGGGTTACTAACAAGACTATTTACCACATTCGACATCGGGCTGATCGTACAGGCCGTGATAATACGCGCACTATAATCACCGGAGACAGTGGGCGTGTATTGCTGATCATATGCATCAGGTATTTCGACGCCGTTAAGGAACCAGTGATTGCCCTGGGATGCCGAAGAAATCAAAACGCCTGCATTATTTGTTACTGTAGGCGCAGGAACAGGTTGTTTTGACGAGCAGGCCAGGTTGATAGTTACGGGATCGGACAAAGCACTGACACAGCTATCCAGAATCGTCTGTACCCTATAAGTACCCGAACTGTCTGGATAATAACGCCTGCCTAAAGCTGATGGGATTGCGATACCATTCCGGAACCAGTGATTGGCAGAATCAACAGAAGAAACCAGATAACCCGCACTGTCTTTAATAGCGGGTTGGGAAATTCCCACAGGCGTAAAATATATCGGATCAGTCAGTTGATAAACGCCGTCGTATTTTAGCCGCACACGTGCCGTATAGACAACATCTGGTTTGAATGCTTTGGCAGTTGCTTTACATATTACGAGCGCGTTGTGAACATGCGCCGGTGAAGCAGCAACCGTATCTGTTTTGCCTCCAGGGTCCGTATAAAGAATGCTAATACCGTCGACGTCACTGAGCGCCGCACCAACAAATACAGAAAAATTTTCACCGCAGGCATTGTCATCACTTACAGAAAGTGAGTCAACCTGCCAGTTACGTATTTTATTTTTGATAAGCTCACCGCCGAAACCGGCAATCACCACATTACTATCAGGAGTAAAAATGATTGAATTGCCTCCGAAGGAATTGTTCAGTTGCCAGGTTTTTCCGCCATCGATCGTTTTATAAATCTGTCCAAAGTTGCCTGGCCCGAATTGATTGCCGGCTGCGAGATATCCAATTTGCTGATTGAAGAATCGAATCGTGTTGATCGTTCCAAGATAATTGTGTCCAAAATTCACGCTGGTAAAAGAAATTCCTCCATCATGAGTAATGAGCACCTGTCCCTCTCCATTGGTAAGGTATCCATTGATCGGGTCGGTGAAACAGAGATCCGTCATTGCATAATACGGGTCTGTATATACAATCGACCAGGTAACACCACCATCAGTGGTTTTCATCAATTGCTGATAACGCAGCGCGAATCCATGAAGGGAATCTGTAAAAAAAATACGGCCGAGGTATTCATTACTAAATTGTGCCTGCCAGACCGTCGACCAGTTGGTCCCGTCGTTATTGGTTTTTAGCAACTGAGCATTACCGGATGCCAGGAGAGAAATAAAGCCTGTATGAGGACCGATATAATGTTCGCCGGGCGCCGTCATCCAGTCGGCGCTGGCAGGATTTAACAAAGTCCAGGTCTGACCTCCGTCCGATGTCTGGTGTTCCCTTACATCATTATCCGAAAGAAAGTAACCGCTGTCCACACTGGAAAAATGCGCCTGTGTGAATCTGCTTGAACTGGGATAGTCCATACCGGTAACAAGAGACAGCGAATCCCAGTGTTGTCCTCCATCTGTCGTTTTATAAGTATTATTCCAGTCAGACATGTATCCGGTGAGTGTTGTCGGAAAAGAAACTGCCGTGATGGGAAGATAAGTTGGCGAGTAACTGCTCCAGGTTTGTCCGCCATTTGTTGTTTTTAATATTCTTCCCAGGCCGCCGACCATGAAACCGGTATTTCCATCGAAAAAATAAATCGAATAAATCTGAAATCCGTCTTTTGCCACGGGCGTAATTGAATTCCATGTTGATCCACTGTCGTCTGTGCGGAGAATGACCCCGTCGCCTCCTGCAATAAAACCCGTTTTGATATTGATGAATTGAAAGACTGGTACGTTGGATGCGGTATTGAATTCACTCCATGTATTTCCGCCATCATAGGTTCTGAGCAGGCTGCTGGATTCCCTGAAAGCAAATCCGGTATCCGTATTCAAAAACTGGAATGACAAAATATTGGATGGAGTAAAATTGACGCTGTCTTTTTTTATCCATGTCTGTCCGCCATCCGTGCTTTTGAAAATCATGGATCCGCTTTGCCCAATGAAACCGGTATTTGCATCCGCGAAAGTAAAAGAGATGATCGGAAGGTTGGTCTCAGTAGACGTCATGGTTTTACCACGGTCGGTTGTACGGTAAATCAATCCGTCTGCCGTTGCCAGATAAAAAGTATCTCTGCTGATAATGCTTATCCACTTCAGGTTCCCCCGGAGTGATGAACTCACGAGGTTCCAGGTATCGCCATCATCGGTACTCATATACAGGACACCGTTAGAGCATACGATGATGCCGGTTGAATCTGCGATGTCCATGGCGGTCGCCAGGGGAAAATGACTGCTGATCTGCCAATGTATGCCCTGATCTTCGGTGCGAATCAGTTCACCATTTCTATTGAGGATGAAGCCATGCTGTCTATCAGTAAAAGTGATTTTAATACAGGTGGCACCAGAGGGTTGCGGATTCAGCCACTGCCAGTCATGCTGGGAAAATGCCCCAAAATGGCAAAGCAAAAGAAGGGATGCTACGATCAGATATTTCATAAGCAGGGGCCAGCTCAAATATATTCATAACTAATTAGAAATGCAATGCGTATGATATTATTAACGGTTGAATTTTTATTGCATCCTGTTCAGGATCATTCCCGCGACTAAGGAGAAACACTTAGAGACACCAATTGATACGGCTCAGCCGGATTTTTTTATTTACCTGACGGCATCTAAGCATGGCCGTTAGGACATTTTCAAGAAGGTTTGAAACTCACTTTTTTTCCCGGATTAAACATTTGCATACCCAAGTTTCTCAATATCGTTTATGTTATTGATCAAATGGGTTTTCCCGTTTTTAAGCAGGTAAAGTCTGTCTGAAATATCCCTAATATGTGTAAACATATGATCTGTCACTAACAGCCCTTTGTTGTGCTTTTCCTCTAATAATAGTTCTTTTACTTTTTCTATCTGTAGAGGATTTAAATGTGTAAAGGGCTCGTCAAGCATTACAAACCTCGTTTTTGATTTCACGATAACATACAGTTAAATGAGTCTCCTTTCGCCACCGGAAATGTTATGGACTGAGGCATTATATCTTTCTCTGAATTCCGGGAAGAGATTTTGGAAATGTGAATAGTCTAGCTCAAAATCCCGAAAAATTCTTTTTAGCGAAAATGATTTAGGAATAAAATTGAACTGTGGCAGATAGAGCAATGTTTCAGGATTATTAAATCCCTGTCTTCGTGGCAAGTGGTCAATACGAACAGAGCTTTCGCATTTTAAACTTCCAAAGATTATTTTCATCACGCACGACTTACCCTGTCCATTTCTGCCTAATAAACCCACAATCTTACCAGTCTCGCATTTTAAATAAATATCAGATAATATCCTCCTTCCTTCGATTCCAAATTGTATACTATCGGCTTCCAGTATGTGAACTATCAAAATCTGGATGTTATAAAGATTAGGAGGATAAAAACTGAAAAATCAAAGATTAGTGAAACTGACCAGAGAAGTGTTTTGGAAACGCCTAAATTTTGATAGTAGTAGTACTCGTTCGTTTTATAATTATTTATATAAATGAACGTAATTCCCAACGATGCAATTTTTAGCCAAAATAATATTTGAAAAATATCAAATTGATATTCCCTGAATAATACTACACAACAAACAGTTATTATGAGAGAGAAAAAAACGAAACGCTTATAAAAACTCCAGATTAGTCCGGCTTTATTTAAAACGGTCATATGAATAATTACTGTTTCCCAATTTATATGATAAAACAGGAAAACTAAAAGCAGTACCTGGAAATTAACATTTTCAGGAGGGGATGAAAAATTACTATTATTCTGATCTCAAACTTTGAACCGGATTGGCGTTCGCAGCCCGGATCGACTCGTATGCCACTGTTAAAAAAGCAAT
>DASSGT010000652.1:0-11114 GCA_035693345.1 Puia sp.
TCTGACAGGCATAGTCCAAGTACATCGAAACCACAAACGAGGTTTGCCACGGTGGCCGGAGAGTGTACGGTAATTTCTTTCATAAGTGCAATTTAAACGTTCGCAGCCCGAATGATGTCTGCAAAAACACCGGAAGCAGTAACTTCTGCACCCGCTCCCGCGCCCTTGATAACCAGTGGTTGTTCGGGATACCGGTCTGTATAAAAAAGCACAATATTATCCTTACCATACAAATGATAAAAGTCATGGGAAGGTCCTACATGCTGAAGACCCACCGAAGCTTTTCCGTTTTCATAGCTCGCAACGAATTTTAATTTCTTTCCTTCTGACGCTGCCGCGTCGAACAATTTTTTGAAATGTAATTCTTCCCGATCCATGGCCATGTAAAAATCCGGTACAGACCCAATCATGCAGGATGCAGGCAGAAATAAATTGTTACTGATATCTTCCATTTCAATGGTATGACCCGCTTCTCTCGCCAGTATCATGATTTTCCGCATCACATCCGTACCACTCAGATCAAGACGGGGATCGGGTTCGGTATATCCCTCATCCTGAGCCTGTTTGACGATATCCGTAAATTTTGTCTTACCGTCGTAATGATTAAAAACAAAATTTAGGGTACCGCTGAGGACAGCTTCGATTTTCCTGATCTTATCTCCGCTTCTGAGCAGATCGTTTAATGTTCCGATCACCGGAAGCCCAGCGCCCACATTTGTTTCAAAAAAATATGCTGCATTGAATTCCTTTGAAAGGTCTTTCAGCCGGCGGTAATAACTATAAGGTGATGAACTGGCAATTTTATTACAGGCAACCACGGAAATACTCTTCTGCAATAGTTGCTCATATCCCATGGCAACTTCCCGGTTGGCAGTCACATCAACAAACACTGAGTTGCGAAGGTTTTTTGAGTGAATGATTTTTAAGAAATTCCCCAGGTTCATCGGCTCCGCTTTTTCCAGGTCTGCCTGCCATGCATTTAAATCGATTCCTTCTTCCTGTATGAGCATCTTGCGGCTATTTGCCAGTCCAGTAACGCGAACCTGTAACCGAAGATGTTCAAGAAGAAAACTTTTCTGTTGTGCCAGTTGCTGCAGAAGCCTGCGGCCTACATTTCCCGTTCCGGTGATAAATAAATTCAACTGTTTATAAGTGGCTTCAAAAAAATCTTCGTGTAAAACATTGACAGCCTTTTTGACATCTTTCGTTGATATGACAGCTGAGATATTTCTTTCTGACGATCCCTGGGCGATGGCCCGCACGTTGATACCATTTCTGCCCAGCACGCCAAATAGTTTTCCGCTGATACCCGGATGGCTTTTCATATTGTCGCCGACCAGTGCTATGATTGCCAGCTCTTCCTCCACAATCAGCGGCAGAACGGTTCCAGCCTGGATCTCTGTTGCAAATGCTTCGTCGATGGAAACTTTCGACAAAGAGGCCTGTGAACTGTCAACACCTACACAAATAGAGTGTTCAGAAGAAGCCTGCGTAATGAGGATCACATTAATTTGTTGCCGGGACAGGGCTTCAAATAATCTTTTTGAAAACCCCGGAATACCGATCATACCGCTGCCCTCGAGGCTTAGTAAGGCAATCCGGTGAATACTGGAAATGCCGCGTATGCTGCTGCCTGTGGAACTGGATACTTTTTCAATCAGAGTTCCCGGATCGGCCGGAGCGAAAGTGTTTTTGACCCATACCGGGATTCCCTTACTCATCACCGGCTGAAGCGTGGGTGGATAAATTACTTTGGCGCCAAAATGGGAAAGCTCCATGGCTTCCTGGTAGGAGATGTCGGGAATTACCCGTGCATTGGTAACCAGGCGTGGATCCGCTGTCATCATGCCGGAGACATCGGTCCATATTTCAATTCCCCGGCAGTTCAGGATGCTGCCATAAATGGCGGCTGTATAATCACTTCCTCCCCTGCCTAAAGTTGTCGTAGTACCGCTGGCATCCGAGGCGATAAAACCGGGTACAACGTAAAGAATTACGGGACCAGATTGAAAATAAGCGTCAATCTTTTTTTCTGTCGCAGGAAAATCCACCATCGCATGACCAAACCGGGAGTCTGTAATGATGAGGTGTCTGGAATCTTTCCAGTTATTCGGAATATCGCGGGACGCCAGCCCGGCAGAAATAATACGTGAGGATAATAACTCACCAAAACTGACCACATGATCCTTTGTTCTGGCTGAAAGTTCACGAAGCAGAAATATACCTTTGAATATATCTTCCAGTTCGTTGCAGGTCTTTTTCACCATGCTCAGGATGCTGCTCTGACTGGTAACCGGAATCAGTTCGCGAACCGTATCGAGGTGTCGCTGTTCTATTGCCTTTAGCGCATCCATATATGTTTCATCACCCGTGGAGGCTGCCACGGCACAATGCAATAAACTGTCGGTGATGCCGCCAAGCGCTGAAACCACAACGATGGTTTTATCCTTTTCAATTGCATTTTGAATGATCTGGATACACTTACTAATGTGAACGGCATTGGCTACAGACGAGCCCCCAAACTTTAGAACCTGCATGAACAAAAATTTTTAAGGAAGAAAAATTGCCAATGAGAAGCTGCTTTATAAACAGCCTGAGCCCGGAAATGATATGTAATTGTATAACCCCTAAAGGGTCGTTGCAGTCGTAATAATGTTAACACCGGTATGGCGGGTAATAACGGGAATATTGTTGATATGTATAACCGGATAATTCATTTGCTATAGGATAGCAAAGCTAATGAATTATATTAATGAAAATGAAACAAATCATGATAATTTATACTATATCGAATGATTTTATCTGATTGTTTTGATTTCCTGCTTATATATTGTTCGATTTGTTGAATGAATTTTAAATTCGCTTATGAGCAATCAAGCCACCGGATTACAGGAATTCAAGAACCTTGTAGGCATTAAATTTCAGCTGTATAACAGTCTCTTTACGTCCCTTCCCTTTCACAGGATAGAAAAAACGGGTATTTTCCTATCCCTGCTCCTCACTTATTGTGAGGAAGGATATCATAAAAAACAAAGTCCCGTTCAAATCATCGGGGAATTTTTCAATAAACATTATCCGGATGGCACGGATCGTGAAAAATCCGACATCCTTTTTCGATTTGTGCAATATGTGGAAAGGCAGGTTGTACTTTTTGATGCGCTGGAAGATTCTGCTTTTGCAAATGTGAATGATATGGGCGGTACGGGTACACTCAAACATCTTTCTTCCGAAGTAGTTCAATATGATAAACAGGATGAATTAAAAGAAAAACTCCGGGATTATGCGGTGCGACTGGTTTTAACTGCGCACCCCACACAATTTTATCCGGGTCCGGTACTTGGTATCATCAACGACCTCTCCAGGGCGGTCATTCAAAATAATGCGGCGGAGATAAACACTTTTATGCAGCAATTGGGGAAGACACCTTTCCTGAAAAAACAAAAACCCACGCCATATGATGAAGCAGTCAGCCTCATATGGTATCTGGAAAAT
The DNA here is from genome assembly GCA_035693345.1 of Puia sp. Classification (GTDB taxonomy): domain Bacteria; phylum Bacteroidota; class Bacteroidia; order Chitinophagales; family Chitinophagaceae; genus Puia. The sequence goes on from DASSGT010000652.1 coordinate 3,493, forward strand.
ATTTTTTATCACGCATCAGGTAAAATATTATCGTCACTGAAATCGCAATTCCCGGAAGCAGTGAGCGACAGGAATCCGGTTATTCAAATGGGTTTCTGGCCTGGCGGAGACCGTGACGGGAATCCATTCGTAAAAACAGATACTACCGTAAAAGTTGCCGAAGCGCTCAGGACGGCTTTATTGCGCTGTTACTATTATGATGTCAGGCGATTGAAACGCAGACTTACATTTAAAGAGGTGGATCTGATTATCGCGGAATGGGAAGAGAAGCTATACCAGGAATTATTTATGCCTGATCCGGCAAAGCCCTTTCATTATGGCGATATGCTGAAATCCATGCTGAAAATTCGCGAAGTGCTGATCTATCAGAACAACGGCCTCTTTCTGAATCTGCTGGATAATTTTATCAGTAAGATGCGGATATTCGGGATGCATTTTGCAACCCTCGATTTACGTCAGGAAAGCTCGGTGCATGAAAAAGTTCTAAAAATAATCAATGAACGAGAGGAGATATTTCCAGACAATTATGACTCTCTGAGTGAAAAAGAAAAAATTAAAATTCTTACCCTTCTCAAGCCCGTTTCCAAATCGGCATTCACTGATGAAATGACGGAAGATACGCTGGCCAGCGTACGGGCGGTGAAGACCATACAGGAAAAAAACGGTGAAGCGGGTTGCAACCGGTATATCATTAGTCAATGTAACCGTGCCAGTAATGTCATTGAAGTTTATGCGTTATTCCTGCTGGGCGGCTGGAAAAAAGATCATCTCAACCTGGACATTGTGCCATTATTTGAAACAGTCGATGATCTGCACCATGCGGCACCCATCATGTCTACCCTATACACAAATCCGGATTACAGAGCCCACCTCAAAAGAAGAAACGAGACCCAGACCATCATGGTCGGCTTTTCGGACGGAACAAAGGACGGAGGATATCTGATGGCAAACTGGAGTATTTATAAGGCAAAGGAAGAGCTCACCAGGATTTCAAAAGAACACGGAATTCGTGTAGTATTTTTTGACGGCCGTGGGGGGCCGCCAGCCCGGGGTGGAGGTAAAACACATAGATTTTATTCCTCATTGGGGAAAAATATAGCCAATAAAGAAATTCAGCTGACTGTTCAGGGTCAAACAGTGAGTTCAAACTTCGGTACTATAGACTCTGCCCAGTTTAATATAGAACAGCTCCTGCATGCTGGAATATCCAACGACTTGTTTTCAGCACGAAAAGTAACGCTCACCGAAGAAGAAGAAGTGCTTCTTTCTGAGATGGCAGATATCAGTTATGAGGCTTATGCCAATTTAAGAGATCACGACCATTTTACCGAATACCTGGCCGAGGTAAGTCCCCTCCAGTTTTATGGAGAAACTAATATTGGCAGCAGACCTACCAAGAGAAAAAATGCGGGGAAGCTTGAATTGAAAGATCTGCGGGCTATCCCATTTGTGGGTGCATTTAGTCAGCTAAAACAAAATGTAACCGGGTACTATGGAGTTGGGTCCGCATTACTGGAAATGGAGAAAAAAGGAAAATGGAAACAGGCTAAAAATTTATATAGCAATTCGCCCTACTTCAAGACGCTTTTGGACAACAGCGAAATGGCTATGAAAAAATGCTTTTTCCCACTAACAGAATCCTTTTCCGGGCATCCGAAATATGGTAAAATCTGGCGAATGATATTTAATGAATTCGAGCTTACAAAAAAATATATATTCAAACTCAGCGGGAAACATGAACTGATGCAAGATTACCCCATTGAGCAGCTGTCCATACAAATGAGAGAAAGGATCGTGCTTCCCCTAAGCACTATACAGCAATATGCAATAGTAAAATTCAGGGAAGCCGAACATTCCGGTTCGGGAATGAAAAAGATCTATGAGAAACTGATTATCCGCTGTTCATTTGGAATTATAAATGCCGCAAGGAACTCCGCCTAAAGGTTTTTACTTATATTGTGGTATAATCATTGCTTAATCATAAGCCGGATTGCTTCCCCCGGGGCAATTCTAATCACCTATTCCTTAGAAAAACATCATTTGAAACGGGCCTATAAAACACACGTTCCATTAATCTGGGTTTTAGAATTTAACAGGATTTAGTAATGATCAGACGTGTTTTCGGAAATTTATATTTTCTCACCTTTCTGAACGGATTTTTACTGGCTTCGCTCATTTATTTTAAAATGGAGGCCAGCTATGAAAAGGAACTTTTTCATGCTATCCATTTGGATATCAGTAATAAGATCTCGTCAACAGATTCACAGGATTCTGTACTCGCAAGGGCGATGCATGTTTGCCATAATCTGATGGACACCCGGGGTAATGTATTTAAGGGTTCGGACTTCCAGGGCTTCAAGTCGGGTATGATTGATCCAACTTCGTTCGATTTAATGACTGCCAGCGGCGCCTGCGGCAGTTATTCCTTGGTGCTTGCCAGAGTACTGCAGGGTTATAAATATGATGTTAGAATCGCCCAAATGAAGTCTAATGGCTCTTTTGCAGCACATAATATTGTAGAGGCTAAAACAAAACACGGATGGGTAGTTCTGGATCCGCTTTTTGATAGTTATTTTATCAATCCGGGTAAACAACTTGCAAGTTTTAACGAGGTAAAGAATAACTGGAGTTATTATAAATCCCAGCTGCCAACGGGCTATGATATGAACTACCGGTATGAAGACGTTCGTTATTCAAACTGGTCGAAAATCCCGATCCTTCTTCCTTCTGTAAAGAAAATACTGGATCTTTCTTTAGGAAAGGAAAATGCGGATACGATATCTCTCAGAACCTATTTCCTTAGAAAATATGTCCTATGCTTTGACCTCTTCCTGATTATTTTTGTATTGGTTTTTTCATATACGATTCGCAGACTGATCAAAGCAAAAGTTTTTCCCCGTCAAAACATTCCCGTGACCTTTTCGAATGTCTATAAATATCTTCGGCAGCGTTTTTTTGAAAAAAATTTTACTGAACAGGGCCGGATATAAGTATCTGACTTTCCACCGGCAGGGTTTTGCCTGATATTTACATTTAATGACCTTTCCTGATTTCATTCCCTTCACATCCTTTCACATTATTTATATTTGATCCTTAAACAGATAGGATGCTTAAAGTTGCTGTATTTGGTACCGGACATCTCGGAAAATTTCATCTGAATAACTGGAAACTGATACCGGAGACCGAGGTTGTAGGGTTTTATGATCCGAATGATGAAATAGCGGCCGGAGTCATGGAAAAGTACCATATCAAAAGATTTACAGATCCTGCTGCGTTGCTGGATGTTTGCGATGCAGCTGATATCATTGCGCCAACGCCATTCCATTTTGGTCTGTGCGAACAGGCCATTCGAAAGGGTAAGCATGTATTTGTTGAAAAACCGCTGGCTAACGATATGGAGGAAGCCAGAACCATCCTGAAATTGGTAAAGGAGTCAAATGTAAAATTACAGGTCGGTCATGTGGAAAGGTTTAACCCGGCTTTTCTTGCCTTAGACGGGATTCCGCTCCAGCCAATGTTTATAGAAGTGCACAGACTGGCGGAATTCAACCCGAGAGGAACTGAAGTAAGTGTTATACTGGATCTGATGATCCATGATATTGATATCATTCTGCATATCGTAAACAGTGAGGTTAAGAATATCTATTCAAGCGGCGTTGCCGTTATGACCGATACACCTGATATTGCCAATGTTCGAATGGAATTTAATAATGGATGTGTTGCCAACCTGACTTCCAGCAGGATCTCAATGAAAAAAATGCGAAAAATGCGCATTTTTCAGAAAGACGCCTACATCGGTGTCGATTTTCTTAACAAAAAGTCCGAAATCATCAGCCTGAATCACTCGGATGGTGAAACCGAGGGGTTTTCCTTCGAGATTGAAACGAGGAGCGGAATGAAATCCATACTCGTGCGCAATCCCGATGTGCCCGATGTAAATGCCATCCGGATGGAACTGGAGAAATTTACCGAATCCATTCTTCATAATAAACCTACCCTGGTGTCAGAACTGGACGGATACCGGGCAATGGACATTGCCCACCAGATCCTTCAAAAAATAAAATACAATTCCATCAATAACTGATACATGGTGCACCCGGGAAGAAAGATCCATATCACCTGGTACGTGCTGAGTGATTATATTTCAGCTATCCTGTCCTGGATGATTCTGTATTTTACCCGGCGATTTCTCTTACAGGAACCGATTTTTGTAGATGGAGAATTATTTCTAAATAACCGTTTCTGGCTTGGCCTGCTGCTGATTCCGGCCGGATGGGTCATATTTTATGCGCTCACGGGCACCTATCATTCCCTGTATAAAAAGTCCCGTCTGAACGAATTTTCAAGAACTGTATTATCGAGCCTGATCGTGTGCACCATCCTGTTTTTTGCTATCGTTATCAATGATCCGCAAACTGATTACCGATACTATTATAAAGCTTATTTTATTTTCCTGTTCACGCATTTCGGAATTACCTGGGCCGGCAGATGGTTACTGTTGTCACTGGCTAAAATGCAGATACGTAAAGGGAAAATGATGTTCAACAGTCTCTTAATTGGATCGGGAACTATTGGTGCTAAAACCTTTGAGGATACAGTCAGCGGCCTCCGGGCGAACGGATATCAGTATACCGGATATGTACAACCGAATTCAGCGCCTGGCAATATGAATATAGTCCTTCCCTGCCTGGGAAACACGGACCGTCTGGAAGAAATTATTGACCGCCAGAATATTCAACTGGTCGTCATTGCTCTCGGAAGAAATGATCAGTCATCTGCTGAGAAACTTGTCCAGCGGATGAGTGAAAAAGACGTCGAAATTAAAATCATTCCAGATATACTCGATATATTGTCCGGCTCTGTAAAAACAAGCAATTTATTTGGTGCCCTGTTAATCGATATCCATACCGGACTGATGCCCGAATGGCAAATGCACTTCAAAAGACTGGTTGATGTACTGTTTTCCGTTCTCTCACTCATTCTCCTGTCCCCGCTGTTGTTGTATACCGCTATCCGGGTAAAGTTAAGTTCTCCAGGACCGGTATTTTATTCTCAGGAACGGACAGGATTCAAGGGTAAAAAATTCATGATCCATAAATTTCGTTCCATGTTCAGGGATGCGGAAAAGGATGGACCCTGTTTGTCTTCTGAATATGATGACCGCATAACCCGCTGGGGAAAAACGATGAGAAAATGGCGCATTGACGAACTCCCGCAACTGGTGAATGTACTAAGGGGAGAAATGAGCCTGGTAGGTCCCCGGCCTGAGAGACAATACTATATTGATCGTATTCTGCAGGAAACCCCCTATTTCAAATATCTCCTCAAAGTCAAACCCGGAGTCACTTCCTGGGGAATGGTACAATTCGGATACGCTGAAAACGTTGAAGAGATGGTAGAAAGAATGAAATATGACCTTATTTACATAGAAAATATTTCTCTGGGCCTCGACTTTAAGATCATGATGCATACATTACTGACGATTATTAAAGGCAAGGGCCGGTAATGTCTCAAATCAGTGCTTATTTGAAAATAAGACTCTTATTCCCCGCTCTATTTTTTGTCTTTTCCGCCAGCGCACAGTCTGAATGGAATCAATCCCTTCGTTATGACATGCATGTAAAATTCCATCCGGTCGAGCATACCATTGACGCTGTAATGAAACTAATTTACACGAATCATTCACCCGATACTCTAAATTTTATCTGGTTACATGTTTGGCCCAATGCCTATCGGAATGATAAAACACTGTACAGTGACCAGTTATTGGAAAACGGAGATACGAGGTTTTATTTTTCATCCAAAGAAAAAAAAGGATATATCAATCACCTGGATTTCCATGTAGACGGCAACCGGGCGGTCATTCTGGATCATCCGGAGTTTATTGACGTAATCAAATTAATATTACCAAAACCGCTTTTACCCGGTGATAGCATTACCATCGCTACTTCTTTCCATTTGCAGATTCCGTTTAATTACAATGGCAACGGATATATAAAACACCAATTCGAATTCAGAAACTGGTATCCGGAACCTGCAGTATATGATTCCCGTGGCTGGCACCCCATGCCCTTTCTTATTCAGGGAGGTGCTTTTCATGAGAAAGCCGATTTTGATGTGGAAATCGAATCTCCACCCGGTTACCGGTTAGCCGCCGGAACACAGGCAGTTGTAAAGGAAACTGCCGGCACTATTCTGTATCAATTCACACTAAAGAATGCCAATTCCTTTGCCTGGGTCGCCAGCGATAAGTATTCCATTTCTACCGATCAGATCGGAGCAACCTCCGGAACATCTATTGCCATTCGTTATTATTATACAGAAAAACATTCCATCGGATCAGAAAAAATCATGGAAGCTGTGAAAAAGGAAATTTACCAATTAAGCGAATGGCTGGGCCCCTTTCCATATCCTTCTGTTAGTATTGTTCAGGCAACCTGTATGAAGGATCAGGATTATTCCGGACTGGTTTGTTTGGGTATGATGCCCGATGAAGATGACTGGCAGGGAGTGCTTAGAAGAGGCCTGGTAGCCCAATGGTTTCAGACAATGCTTTTGACAGACCAAAGAAATCAACCCTGGTTTTCCAGGGGATTCATACATTATTATGAACGACGCCTGATTCAGGAAGAAACTTCTGCCGGCTTTATTTCTTACAATCATTCTAAGAACAATCTATGGTTGCGGGTTGCTGAAAATGAAAAAACAACCCAGCCGGTAAATACGTCAGCTCCTATTTTTAGTACTCAAAATGACACACTGATTCCCTCCGATAAAGCAGGGTTATGGCTATTGCAATTACAGGAAACGCTGGGACAGAAAAATTTCGATGAACAAATGCATCGCTATATTTCGCAGTGGCAATTTGGACACCCTTATCCGGAAGATTTCAAGAAAAATATGGATTCTGCCAGCAGATTAAATCTCCGGCCCTTATTCGATCAATTGAACAACAACCAGTCTTTCTTTACTGATTCTCTCAAACGCACGACTAAAGCGGCGTTTATTTTTTCAGTCAGGAATAGTGAACGATATAACTATATCGGATTAGCCCCGGTTCCGGGATATAACCGCTATGACGGTTTTATGCTTGGTGCTCTGATTCATAATATTAATCTTCCGGAAAACAGGTTCGAATTCCTATTTACACCCTTATATGCATTTGGTTCAAAAACGCTGGAAGGCCTCGGACGGGTAAGTTATTCCTGGCATCCGGGTACCCGGTTCAGCAAAATCAGTATTGGACTAAACGGCGGCCGTTTTGATACAGATAAAGCGACCGATAGTACAGGGAAAACAATATTTGAAAATTTTGTCAAACTGGTGCCTTATATCAGGCTTGATTTCAAACCATCCAGCCCGAGATCCACAGTTAGCAAATGGGTGGATTTTAAAACTTACCTGATTACTGAAAAATCATTCGGACAGTTTTCCGTCTCCTCAAAAGATTCTCTTATACACCCGAATGCAGTGAGCACTGACTTCCGTTACGTTAACCAGTTAAGTTTTAATCTGAGGGATGGTCGTGTACTTTATCCTTATGGTTTAAGAGTAGAGTTTCAGCAAAGTGAATTGTTTTACAGAATCAATCTGCATGCTGATTATTTGCTGAATTATCCCGA
>DASSGT010000653.1:0-3282 GCA_035693345.1 Puia sp.
AGAATCATAAAAAATACGATAACAAGGTATTTGTTCTTCCTAAACATCTCGATGAAAAAGTTGCCCGTCTTCATCTTGCCAAAATAGGTGTCACATTGGATGAGCTGACTGAAACACAAAGCGAATATCTGGGTATTCCGGTGAAGGGCCCGTATAAAGCAGATCATTACCGTTATTAAGCTTAAGGCGTAAAGCGCAAGGCGTAAAGCATTATTTTTTGAATTCGCTTTTAAATATAAACCCTCTCATTTAATTTATGAGAGGGTTTATTTTTATAGAACAACGCCTTATGCCTTAAGCTTTGCGCTTTACGCTTTTAATATCCCCAGCCTTTCATAATAGCATAATCTTTCTTTGATGATTCCAGTGGTGTCAGTCCTCCCTGATAAGATTCCTGTTCTACAATAAACCATTTGGTGCCACCGCTGGTACGGCCAATGTCGCATACTTCTTTAGTTCCAACAATTCCCTGACCCAGTATTGTACTCACATATTTTTCCTTCCCCTCTTTTGCGAGGATCTCATCTTTCACATGCATCATCTCAAATCGTCCGGGGTATTTTTTAGCGACATCGATTGCTTTGAAACCGCCATTGTACAGATTTCCCATATCGAGTTGTTGTGCAACCAGTGACGGATCGGTATTGGTGAGGATTAGGTCATATAATAATTCACCGTCAATTTTGGTTGTAAATTCGAAGTCGTGGTTATGATAACCAAACTTCATCCCGGACTTTTTGCAAAGCTCACCTGATTTATTAAAGACATCCATATAGGCTTTGAAATCCTTCATATTCTTACGAAGACTGTCATCCAGCCAGGGGGATACGAGGTATTTCTGTCCGGCAGTAGCGGCGTCATCCACCGTATATTTCCATTTATCTGCAAAGTCGTTTTTAGAAAATTCATAGTCATTCGGAAGCATTTGTACATGGCCACTGGGCATTTCCATCCCGTATCCACTCAGCAGGGATTTAAAGTCTGCCGGCTTATAACCATAAAACTTGCGGTCTTTATAGTTGGCATGTTCAACATATTTATAGCCCATATCTGAAAGTTTCTTCAGCGTGCCTGAAGGATCCTTACTCATATCCTCCCGAACAGTATATAACTGTATGGCGAGGTAAACACCTGGATCAGCAGCAGCCATTAATTTGTGTGATCCTATGGCCAGTGCAGCGGCCGAGAGTCCACTGGTCTTCAAAAAATTCCTGCGGGATGTAGTCATGGCAATCGTTTTATTATTAAAAATAAATATACTAACAATAGTAATTTGACGATCAATTTACGTGTATTGTATGAAAGGTTCAATGAAAATTATCCACTCAGCCAGGCGGCTCCGCAAGATTATTCCTGTGCCTTAATGTTTGAGTTCTCCGCTTTGAACGTAAAATTTTTCTGTGTGAAGTAACTGAATGAAACCACGATGGCGGTAGTGATAATTTTGGAGACTGTGGGATAGAGATGAAAACGTTCAACAAAAAGGCGGATGAAAAAATAATTCAGTATTACACAGATTAATACCAGCAGGAAATATCGGAAAAGCTGAACCCTGCCATGCAGGTTGGAACCGGGAAATACGATATGACGGTTCAACATAAAACCTGTTGGGAAACTGATTAAAAAGGAAATAATGAAAGCGGCGATATGAGGCTTAAATGAAATAAATCCGAGATGGAGTATTTCCTTGTGCAAAATAAAATTGTATGCCAGAAAAAAAACGAAAATATCAAGAACCGTATTGAAACCACCGCATGCCGCGTAACGAAATGTCTGCAGGGGGATGAACTTTCGGAAGGGGGGATAAAAAAAATCTATGAAAGAAATGATCTCCTTTTTTGGCATATTCCGCAGATTCCGGGCGCAAAGTTAATATAACGCACATAAAGTCTAAACAACAAATACTACTTTTGCGTCCAATTTAACTTAAAATGGAGCTTGTACCCGGCATTAAACTGGCAGTTCAGACAGTTTTAGCCGAAAAATATAATTATCAGGTCGATATCGACGCCATTCTTGTAAACGAAACCAAACCTGAATTCTCAGGCGACTATACTGTTGTCCTGTTTTCTTTTTCGAAAATCCTGAAAACCAGTCCGGACAAACTGGGTCAGGAGCTCGGTGATGCCCTGCTGACCTCAGAATCAAACTGGATTGCCGGTTATAATGTGATAAAAGGTTTTCTGAATCTGGTGTTAGCAGATTTCATTTTGAAAGACTTTCTGCATACCCGTTACAATGATTCATCCTTTGGCAAACAACCATCCAACGGCAAACGGGTTATGGTAGAATATTCATCTCCCAATACCAATAAACCGCTTCATTTGGGTCATCTCAGAAATAATTTTCTGGGCTGGAGTGTAGCAGCACTTTATAAAGCCTGCGGTTATGATGTTATAAAGACCTGTATTGCGAACGACCGGGGCATTCATATCTGCAAAAGCATGGTAGCCTGGATACAATTTGGCGGGGGATCGACACCAGAATCCACGGGTATCAAAGGAGATCATTTTGTAGGAGACTATTATGTGTTGTTTGGGGTCGAATTGAAGAAGCAGGTAGAAGCCGGCATCGCGGAAGGACTAACGAAAGATGCAGCTGAAAAGGAAGCCCCGCTCATGAAAGCTGCACAGCAAATGCTGATTGACTGGGAAGCTGGTGTACCGGAAGTCATTGAACTCTGGCGTACAATGAATAACTGGGTTTATGCCGGGTTTGATGTTACGTACCGCAGGATTGGTAGTGATTTTGATAAAATTTATTATGAAAGCCAGACCTATCTGCTGGGAAAAGATATGGTGGAAATTGGTCTGGAGAAAAAAGTCTTTTTTAAGAAAGAGGATGGCAGTGTCTGGATCGATTTGACTCCTGACGGCCTTGATGAAAAAATTGTCCAGCGCAGTGACGGCACGTCAGTATATATTACACAGGATATTGGCCTGGTGGAAAATAAATACGAAGAATACCATGCCGATTTAAGTATATATGTTGTAGCAGACGAACAGAACTATCATTTTAAAGTACTCAAATTGATTTGTCAGAAATTAGAGATGCCATCGGCCGAAGGAATTTATCACCTTTCGTACGGATTGGTGGAACTTCCTTCCGGCAGAATGAAAACGCGGGAAGGAACTGTCGTTGACGCTGATGATATCATAGATGAAATGACGTCGATCGCAGCCAAACATACCGAAGAGCTTGGCAAAGTAGAAGATTTTTCGTTGGATGAAAGGAAGGAATTATACGACACCATCGGCCTCGGAGCACTGAAATTTTTCCTGA
>DASSGT010000654.1:0-2427 GCA_035693345.1 Puia sp.
AACTGTTACGGTAATGTTGCTATTTATAGTTACCGTTTGTGCTGCGGTAGGCGGTGCTTGTCCTCCCCAAGTAGTGGTGCTACTCCAGTTGCCACTTGCGCTTGCTATACGCTGCGCCATCGCAGTACTTACAAAAAACAACATCGACATCAGCATGATGATGCCGAAAATCCCGGATCTGCCTGTCACTGTTTTTACTGGCTTCTTTTCTAAATGGCTCATGGCGGTGGGTGTTAGGGGAACTGGTATGAATGCAAAAGATGCGGCGGGATTCGCCACATCATGGTTTTGGTTTATTCTGGAAATATTTTCAGGGCCTGCCGTTCCGTAACTGCAGCCCGGATGATACCCGTCGTTCAAATTTTCGAGCAGCGTTTTCGGATGATCCGAAAGACTGAATATTTTTTTCACGATGGCGAAAAAGTTTTGCATAACGACGGGTTTAATGGTTTGAACGGAGGTTTTCTTTTTTTGTACGGGAGTTAATTTATATTCGAAAGAGACAGATTCTTTTTTTGCAGGAATCATTTCAAGTTGAACTGGCGCACTCTCAATTGGAGTGGATTCGATAGAATGTAAATCCTGATTGGGCTTTACGCCTTGCGCGTTACGCGTTGCGCTTATAAACGGCAAATTCCGGCTCGTCTGGCCGGTGATCATTTTCAGTAAATTCTGGAGGAGTGTAAAAATTTTCATAAGCAGGTCGTTGAGTTTTGCATTGGCAGTCCGGCACACAGTGTTCGTGTCACGTCATTTCGCTGCCAGGTGGAAGAATGATAATTTACCAGTTGTATGATTGAATAATTATTTCCGGATGTGGAAGAAAGATTTTTTTCTGAACAAATAGCAAACCGATATTCTCCGGGGTACAAAAAAATAAAGCCTACCGCACGTGCGGTAAGCTTTGGCTTTTTAAAACGGTAGGGATTGCCGACGCTGTTTTCTTTTGCACTGTAACATGCTCCGGAAAACAACCGATTCAAACGGGTGGGGTTAAAGAGGTTTTGTTCTTTTATTTCTTCCGGTGATTCGGTGAATAAAAGAATGTATATAAATTCTGACGAAATTATAACGGATAATAAAATGCCCACTGCACGCACTAATCCGGAAAAACAGGCCGTAATCATAGCAGTCGTCATGGTTAAGGTTAAACGGGGTGAACGGTTTTGTTTTCTTAAGAGCTATTACAGGGTGCGCGGATTGGTTCTTAGGAGTTAGACCGGGATTAACATACAGGACGCATGGAAGTGTGGATCGGTTCGTAGGAGTGGACGGGGCCCCTGAATAGGACCAGTGTGATGTGTGGATTGGTTCGTAGGAGTAGATAAAAGGCCAAACTGATAAAAACCTGTCGGTTATCAGTAAGGATATTGCCTTTTTATTAGAATTAAATCGGGTAAAACGTGTCCGGAAGAACGATTAAATATTCTTCCTGGATGTGGAGAATCCGGAGCTAAATTAATAGTAATTATTTCAAAAACAAGTTTTTTCACGATTATTTTTAACGTATTATTTCTTTTTAGTTTTTCGTACACTTACATCATTCTGTTATTCTCCTGTTATTGTTCGACTCACCATTTACCACGGAATTATTCATACACGGCTGATACTCAACGAAGGAACCCGGATATTATTTGCTGCTCATTTCCTCCACGCCCGTCCAGTTTTCCGGCGTTCCTGTATCGATATGACGCCCTGATTTTTCTAAAAATATTTTTGTCGCTCTGTCCTCCGGATCAATTTCCAGCACCTGAAAAAATATCTTTGATGCCTCACTGAACGATTTATTAAAGTAATGATCCATTCCCTGATTAAACAACGGAAGTGCGTGTAATTTTTTTTCTATCTCGTGATCGCTGTTTCCATTAAAACATTCGTAAATACGTGTCGCATCCTGTTTGCCTTTCAGTTGCACACGACCCAGATGGCGCAAATGAAAATCATCCGGATCACCCAGTTCGTTCACGCACGACTGGCTGAGTAAAATATTTACTTTATAATGTTTCGTCAGTCCCTCCAGACGTGAAGCCGTGTTCACCGTATCTGCAATCGTTGTCGCATCCAGTCTGTCATGATCACCCGTGATACCCATGATCAGCGGACCGGTATGCATACCAACACCGATCTTGATCGGAATATTTGTTTTGAGTATATGGCTCGCATTCAGATCCTCCACGGCTTTTTGCATCTGAATGGCTGCAGCGAGCGCATCGGATGCGTTGCGCGGGAAAATAGCCATGATCGCATCTCCGAGATACTGATTGATAAATCCGTGATGTTCCCGTATAATCGGACCGATGCGTTCATTAAATGAACAAACGAATCTGAAATTTTCTTCCGGCGTCATCCGCTCCGCCAGTGTGGTATAGTCTCTGATATCAGAAAAAAGAACGGTCACAATTTTTTCTACCTGGTCACCCAGCTGAA
>DASSGT010000655.1:0-2461 GCA_035693345.1 Puia sp.
GTGGTTATGAAAATGCTCCGAATACTACGGTGTATGGAGACAAATTATATATCAATGACGGCAAGGGAAATTTCACACTTGATACCGCTGCACTTCCACGAAACCTGACGAGCAAATCCTGCGTTCGCGCGATCGATTATGATAATGACGGTGACCTGGATCTCTTTGTCGCTGGTCGGGTGTTCCCATGGAACTATCCAAAACCGGTTTCATGCGCCATTTACCGTAATGATACAAAAGATGGCATTATAAAATTTACTGACGTCACATCGACGATTGCGAAACCATTACTGAATATTGGAATGGTCTGTGATGCCATATGGACCGACTTTGACAATGATGGCTGGCAGGACCTGGTGCTGGCGGGTGAGTGGATGCCGGTAAAATTTCTTAAAAATGACCATGGACAATTCAGGGATGTCACTGCTTCCACTCAAATCGCCGGTCAGACCGGCTGGTTCAACAGTATCACCGCCGGAGATTTCGACAATGATGGCGATATGGATTATGTGGTGAGCAATCTGGGCGGAAATTCATTTTATAAAGCGAGTGACCAATATCCGGTATCTATCTATGCGAAAGATTTTTACAACCAGGGAATTGTACAATGCATGCTCACGTCCTTTATAAAAGACAGGCAGGGCGGTGAAAAAAAAGAGTTTGTAACTGATGCGCGTGATGATGTGATTTCGCAATTGCCTTTCCTGAAAAAAAGATTCCTGACGTATAAAAAATTTGGTGAGACCACCTTCGACCGGTTGTTCACACCACAGGAATTGGAGAATGCTTTGAAATACTCGGCAAATAATCTTAAAAGCTCCTTTATAAGAAATAACGGCAACGGAACATTTACGATGGAGCCCCTGCCTGATATGGCTCAGTTTTCCGCCATCAACGGAATGATCACCGATGATTTTGATGGCGATGGCAATCTGGATATTTGCATGAACACAAATGATTTCGGAACCGAGCCTTCGTACGGACGATATGATGCTTTGAATGGACTCATTCTGAAAGGGGATGGTAAAGGAAAATTTACACCGCTTAGCATTTTACAAAGCGGAATATTTATTCCGGGAAACGGGAAGGCACTCGTGAAACTTCGCAGCAGTGATGGAAAATATTTAATAGCCGCCAGTCAGAATAAAGGCCCGTTGAAAGTTTTTCAATTAAACAAAAGCCATAGTTTCCTAACGTTGAATCCGGATGATGTCAGTGCAATCATTGTGTACAAGGATGGAAGACATCAAAAACGCGAAACCGGATATGGGAATTCTTTTCTTTCTCAGTCCGGCAGGTTTATTACCGTTGATAGCACGATGGCTTCAATAGAAATTACAAACAGCAGGGGAAAAACAAGGAAGGCTAAAGAAAGTAACTGACATGGAAATACTTACCAAACATCAGATATCAGATAACTTTCTTTTTGCCGTACTACTAACAAATGAATAATAACAAAAGTTTTCGCTTCACTATCATCATGATAAGAAACGACATATACACCTGATTTTTTCAAATCTTTTTTTATTACTAAAGATTTCGTCCATGAAGAATCGCTATCCTGTGCCATCAGAAACGGATCACTGTCTGTCTTATCTGCCAGCTTTGGAATTTTCTTTATCAGACCTGCGGTACAATATTTTTTAAGAATTTCCTTCGTTTTTTGTTCATGCCCGGGAGATAAATCGGTGAATTGCTTCATATAGCTGGTATAAAAATCCCGCAGCATTTTCTTCACCAGCGAATCGGGCAAGTCATTTTGCGCTTGTACATAATTAAAACTAATAACAGATAATATCGCGAGCAATAATAGAGTGTGTGATAATCCTGACTTCAAATTCATCGTTTTTTATGTTGCTTTTCTTTCAAAGTGATATAGGGTCAAATATTATGAGTAGTAACCGATTTTATGATGAATATATCAAGTTTCTATTATACATGCAATAGCCCGCCCAGGCTGCGTAAAGTAATCGCCTCATTGTGTAACGGTCACAGTATGGCAAATAAGAAAGTCTTTTTACTCAAACTGTTACGTAAGAAAATATTTGGGTAAGTTTGAATTAAAATCTTTGTATGGATCAGCTTCTTCTTGGAATCGGTACACGACTCCAGCATTCTCATCATGGACCCGGTGTAATCGTTGCTGTTAAATATGCTACTTACCTTGTCTCCTTTATAAATGTCGGACTGAAGGAAATAGATAAAACCGACACGCATCTTGAAGAAATTTTTCCCGAAAATGTCAGCGCCGAAATTGAGACTCATTCAGATATTGAAAAGTCATTGTTGAAAATCCTTCGTTTGTGGGGAGGCATCTCGGAAAATGTAGCGCTAGGAGAAAAATGGAATAAGGGAACCATGCTTTTGCAGCCCTTCGACAAGAGTCTGAAACCAAAGGAGATTCCAATCAATGATTTCTTTCACAAAATCGTGATGCTCCGCGACAGACTCCGGGTTCTGG
>DASSGT010000656.1:0-3581 GCA_035693345.1 Puia sp.
TAATAACAGCCTTGACAACCTGACCTTTTTTCCAGGTCAGAAATACAAGTTCAAACCCGCCTCTTGCGCGCAATCCATTCACATGGCCATCCGGCCACGCATCGGGAAGAGCCGGTAGTAAATGAATATCCCCATCGGCGCTTTGCATCAGCATTTCAGTGATACCTGAGGTACATCCAAAATTTCCATCAATCTGAAAGGGCGGATGCGCATCAAAGAGATTATTATAAGTGCCGCCACCATTTGAAAGCGTGTCAACCGGTCTGAGCTGGTTTCTGATTAATGTATACGCGTGATTACCATCGAGCATCCTGGCCCACCAGTTCACTTTCCATCCCATGCTCCATCCGGTCGAGACATCACCCCGCTGGATGAGGGTTTGCCTGGCTGCACTGTATAGCTGTGGTGTTCTGTACGGAGATATCTGGGCCGAAGGGAACAGACCATAGAGATGTGAGATATGACGGTGATGATCGTTTGGATCATCTATATCATCGAGCCATTCCTGCAGTTGTCCATGGCTGCCAATATGCATCGGTGCCAGACGACTGCGCAATTTTACAAGCGTATCTGCAAATGCGGCATCTGTGTTCAGGATCTGTGAAGCCCTGATCACTGTTGTAAATACGTCGAAAACAATCTGATTGGTCATCGTTACACCGGCATCGATGGACGAACCCTGGTGGGCAAGCGGCGCGTTTTCCGGCGACATGTCCGGACAAACCACCAGATAGTGATACTTCGGATGTTCAATCAGAAAATTAGCATAGAAAGTGGCGGCACCTTTTAAAATGGGATATACAGAACCGAGATAGGTTTTATCACCATTATACTGGTAGTGCTCCCAGAGATGCTGACTGCTCCATCCCCCTCCATTGTTCCAGATTCCCCAGAACGCACCGTCGACCGCGCCGGTCGTTCGCCAGATATCTGTGTTATGATGTGCCATCCATCCTCTGGCGCCGTACATATCTTTTGCGGTTTGACGGCCAGTCACCGACATATCTTTTACCATCTGCAGAAACGGTTCATGCAATTCGGAAAGATTCGTTTTTTCTGCGGGCCAGTAATTCATTTCCGCGTTGATGTTGATCGTGTACTTGCTGTCCCAGGGCGGGTACCGCTTGTTATTCCAGATTCCCTGCAGATTCGCGGGCTGACCACCCGGCCGGGAAGAAGAAATTAAAAGATAACGACCGTACTGGTAATAAAGGGTTACAAATTCCGGATCATTGGATGAATCAAAATTCTTTAGTCTTTCATCAGTGGGAAGATTCATCCCGACTGTTTTTCCCAGATCGAGCAGTACGCGTTTAAAATATTTCTGATAGGATTTGCGATGGGATATGACCATTTCAGGAAATGATTTTGAAACAGCATCTCCCAAAAATGCTGCTGCTGATTTTTTTTCGTCGCCACTCAGATCTTCATAGGTTTTGAAATTCGTTGCGATGGAAATATAGATGGTCACTGCATCCGCGTGATCCACAGAAACCGTCGTGTTGGTTGAAATCACTTTTCCGCCTTCCGTTTTAAAATGGCTGATCAGGCGATACCGAATTTTACCTTCTACGCCTTCATGGTCCGGAGTGGTTCCGGAAATCATCAAATCCCTGTCCGCGGTTTCTATGATGGCATTGGGCAGAAGGGTTGAATAAGAAGCCCGGAAGGAAATACTATGCGGTTTGCTTGCAGTTAAATGAATGACAATGACACGGTCTGCAAAAGATGCGATGGCCTCTCTGGTATAAGTAATTCCCTCTGCTGTGAAAGAAGTTTTTGTCTCCGCATTTTCAATATCCAGCTCCCGGTAATAATGAGTATAGGCACTCAGTCCCGGGAAAGAAAGGTGAAGTTCACCGGCAGGTTCAAACATCTGCCCCTGTGATTTTTTGCTGATGATCACGCGGTTTGCCATCTGCTCCGCTTCTTTTTGCTGACCGGAAAAAATCAGTCTCCTGATTTCAGCCAGTGAATCGATGGCTAAGGGATTATCATTGCGGTTCGGGCTTCCGCTCCAGAGCGTATGTTCATTCAGCTGAATCGTTTCGGTTTCCACATTTCCATAGATCATGGCACCGAGTGTTCCGTTGCCGATCGGCAGGGCATTTTCCCACAGATCACCCGAAGGTTTGTTGTACCAGAGTTTTAATCCCGGCGCATTTTGTGCATGACAAAAAACCGATAAAAACAGCAGGTTATATATCAGCCAATTTTTTTTCGTACAGACGGCAATCGGATGCAATGCGTTCAGTTTTCTCAATTTTCAGGACCAGTATTCTTTTAAATGGCCGGATAAATGTCAAAAATACATTTAAAAGATACGGGTTTTTTATTAATACGGCCGTTTATATATTTTTTTTAAAAATGGGGCTATCAGATATCACTGCAATAAAACCAGCGCGGATACCTGTTTAGATGAGGTGCTGTTTAACCGTCTTGAACTAATGACTGCAGGCTACTGTATCGGCGTTAAAGGTTCCCCCTGCATTGATTCCATATGACAATGTAAGAACGCCTCCGTTACTGGCCGTTCCCTCAGCAGAAAGTTCTACAGGTCCGCCATTGGTGTAACCGAATGAGATCGACCATGGCAATGCAGGATTGGACACGGTTTCCTGACCATTAACGCCCTGAAAAGTAACAGAGGACAAAGTGGCTGATCCTTTCCCGGTAGCATAATATGTTACTTCCGCTCCGGAGGGCGCTGTGACGTAGCCCGTTGAAAAATTACAATTGTTCTTTGATGCGGAGCTCTTGCTGCAACCGGCTATTATATAGATAAACAAAACAATTCCCGGAACCATTCTCCGGGGATTAATATTTTTCATAGTTATTTATTTTTGAAAAGATACATTCCTGCTTTTTATCATTCGCAGGTGAAGTTATAAAATTACCAACACAAATTTGGCACCGTTGCACTCTCAACCCTGCCATCTGAATTGACTCAAAGCCCGGAAGGCACGCATTTTGTGTAATCTCAAGCACTCACTCATATAACCATAATACCCCCCTTTATTCAGATCAATCTTTGCAAATGCTGATAGAAACATCACTCCGGAATCTGTAAATTTTGTCGTCATAAGTACTTTTTCGCATGTCAGAGATGTTCGATGGGGAGATTTCGGGAATTACTTTAAAGCATCGTTCATGCAAAAAGGCAAAACGATTTATGCATTCTATTCTGATAATGCAGAATTGATGGGAGTTGCGAAAAAATTAGTCAAAAGCAAACCGGATTTTGGTGTAACAGGACATTATTCACGCAACGATATTCTGTACTACAAATTTAAAACAACCGGGTACTACAGTCGAAAACGACGAGACGAGATCTCATTTGGGTTTGTTGTATTAAAGCGACGTTTCATTTTTTTGAGTTGTTCCTGTAATCTTCTTATCCCTGTACTCAGATGGTGTCATTGAGAATTTAGATTTAAACACCGTAGAAAAATAAGCCTGCGATGAAAAGCCAACCCGATAAGCGACTTCGGAAATGGATAATTGCTTATCGGTCAGCAGATATTTGGCTTTCTGCATCCTCACATTTAAAATATAGTCGTTGATATTGAACCCGATTAACG
>DASSGT010000657.1:0-2827 GCA_035693345.1 Puia sp.
ACCACCGAGTGTTTGTACCATATTTCTATAACGGGAAAGAATAGTCGTCAGGTCATATTTCCATGCCGCCTTCGTTCCGCCATGATAGGTAATTGAACCATCCCAGCCGGTGTTGGAAATATCCCCCACATTGGTGTAGGGGGAACCGGGACCGCCCGCAAAATATAAAAGGGCCTGCTGGAATAATAAACCCGATACAGACTTTTTATACCAATCCACGGTTAAATCAAAATGATTCAAAAAGGAAGCATCCAGGCCGATATCGGTGATTGCATCTTTTTCCCAGGTAGTCGTCGTACTGCCATTCTGCTGAAAATAGGATCCCAGCATGGACGCTGTACTCGCCCCGTTCAGATCGTAGGACGAAAAGGGAGCTGATTGTGTATATAAATAATATTGATTGGTTGGTACCGCATTGCTCAGAGAGCCCAGTTTTCCCCAACCGGCCCGAAGCTTCAATTCATTCAGCCAGAAAATACTTTTCATAAAGTTTTCTTCTGACATACGCCATCCGACTGATACGGAAGGAAAATAACCCGTGTTCACATCCGGGGCAAAAATGGAGGACTCATCCCTGCGGATTGTAGCGCTCAGCAGATAACGGTCCATGAAGGAATAATCAACTCTGGCAAAAAGCGAATAGATAGAAGATGCGATCGGATATGAAATACCGTTTACCAGAGAATTATTTGTTTGTGTGCCTGGATTTCCAAATCCGAGTGTCCAAAGACTTGGATCAACTGTCAGATTATTTGGATCTGTGATATAATAATTTCCACGGGTAGCCGTAAAACCATTCTGATAATCCTGCAGGGCTTCCGTTCCGATCAGCAGTTTTACATTATGATCGCCAAAAATATTGCTGTATGTTAAAGTATTTGTCCATGTCCAGTTGGTTCTGTCCACCTGGTTTTGTGCATATTGATTTGTATTCGTATTGTTTTCCGTATTCTCGTACGATGTATACGAGAAACTGGAAAATGTATTGTTGAGATACATCCCGCCAAAACTGGTACGCAGTGTAAAATGCTTTAGGAAATCTGCTTCCGCAAATGCATTTCCCATCATTTCCCAGGTGTTGCTGGTGTTAGTGCCATAACGATGAAGCACAGCCACCGGATTCTGGGGATTTCCCAATCCTTTCACCTGGGTGCCCGCATAGTTTCCTACGACATCATATACGGGAATCAGCGGACTCATGCGGTATGACATGGAGATCGCGTTACCCTCATTCTGGTTGATATTCGCAGGGTCAGGTGATTGTTTCAGAAATACGGTCATATTTTCTCCGATGCGCACGTGTTCTTTCACATTAAAAACAGTATTCACTCTTAATGAATATCTTTTGAGATATGTTTCAATCAATGTTCCCTGCTGATTGAAATAACCGGCAGACATATAATAAGAAGATTTGTCATTCGCCCCGCTGGCTGAAATAGAATGACTCTGAATCGGAGCCGGCTTGAATATTTCGTGAAACCAGTCTGTTCCCGCCTTATTCGTTTTTGTAATTTCGTTTGTATACAAAGCGTAGGTGGAAGGATCCGTTTGCGGCCCTCCCTCATTTGTATTGATCGGTGTTAAATAGTCATACAAAACCGGGGTTGGTCCATACCCATATTGGCTATTCTTGAAATTTGTCGCGTTGAAATCAAGTCCGCTGTTTTTAAATTGGTCGTATAGTGCCTGACCTGATTCCTGGGGAGAGGCGATATTCCAGACATTTCCCGACAAGGGCTGCTGCGTACCAAAATATCCGTCGTACTGAATTTTTGCATTGCCCGGTTTGCCTTTCTTTGTCGTTACGATGATCACACCATTGGATCCGCGCACTCCGTATATCGCACAGGAAGCGGCGTCTTTCAAAACCTGCATGGATTCAATATCGTTCACATTCAGGTTGGCGAACCCATCCGGTATCTGAACGCCGTCAATGATATATAATGGATCTGAATTGCCCAGAGAGGTAACACCCCGGATCCGCACGTTCGCATATCCACCCGGCACGCCGGCACTGATGACGGTTACGCCGGCTGCCTGCCCCTGCAACAGGTCGTTTGAGTTACCGCCGGGAACCGATTTAAAATCCGCAATTTTTACGACAGCTACAGATCCCGTAATATCTTTTTTTCTTTGCGCCGTATACCCCGTTACCACCACATCATTCAGTGAAGAGGTCGAAATGGAAAGCACGACATCACCCACGCTGGTTCCATTTACCGGAACTGTTATACGGGAATATCCGATACTGCTGATGATCAGTTCGGATACTTTGACGGAGGAATGAATGGAAAAACTGCCATCCGCTCCGGTCAGGGTCGATGCTTTGGAACCTTTCGCCTGTATAGTTGCACCAGCAACCGGCTGCTTGTCTGCTCCCAGAACACGTCCCGTTATGACAAACTGAGCGAAAACATTTTGGCCGAAGAAAAAAAACAATCCGGTAATGATTCCTGCAAGGAATTTAGATTTGTTTTGCATAAGCAATTGTTCTTAGCGTTTTGGTAATAAATAAAGTCGCAGTTGGTAATTCAAAATAAACGCTAATTCAATTCGCTATTTTTAGTATTCAATGAACAGCATGGATACGTCTATTGAATGCAGAATAAGATATTTGAGTTCGTTCGTGGGTCGAAAAACGTCTTAAGCTTAAGGCGCAGAGCTTAAAGCGTAACGCGCTTATTTTAAGTGAGAGATTTCTGACAAGTGTCATCTGCCAACTTCTATTACCCATTCATGCAATGCAACCGGTTGTTCGTCATTATTTTCCAATATTGAAATATTTTCCTGAAATTTATATTATAACAATTCCACCACTGATGCTTAA
>DASSGT010000658.1:0-2686 GCA_035693345.1 Puia sp.
CAAGTATCATTAATACAGTCAGTGTGATCAGGGATTTTGATGCTTTTGCAGATCCTTCAAAAGCTGCATCATCCTTGCCTTCGGGCAATTTTGAGAACGCAAAAAATAATGCAACAGCTGCAAATACCGCTGCAACGATCAGGTAAAGCGTATTCACATTGGTTACGGTGACGTTTGCGTTGGCTGCTGAAGGAGTTCCAAAAAGAAAAAAACTTACGATGATCGGACCGAGGGTTGTTCCAAGAGAATTCACACCACCCGCCAGATTCAGTCTGTGCGTCCCGGTAGATGGATCTCCCAGTGCAATGGCGAACGGTTGGGCAGCAGTTTGCTGTAGTGAAAATCCGAGTGCTACAATAAAAAATGAACCCAGGATTGCCGGAAATGAATTCATGTTGGCAGATGGAATAATCAATAAGGCCCCCACAACTGAAATAAGCAGGCCGATGACGATTCCTCTTTTATATCCTATTTTGTTTAATATATCATAGCCTGCAACACTTGAAAAAAGATACAGCGCCAGCGAACCCATGAAATATGCTCCATAGAATGCTGACCCGATCAATTGAGACTGAAACTGATTTAACTGAAAATGAGTTCTGCAAAACGGAATAAATATTGAATTCGAAGCTGCAATAAATCCCCAGAAAAAGAAAACAATTACTAATGTCGCTAAGGCACCACTGTTGGTTGGCTGTTTAGGTTGGCTCATGAGCAGGCAATCATTTTAATATGAGTGTTGAAAGTAGTTAAGTTTTCGCTTGATTAAAAATTTTTTCATATAGCATGAAGAATCCCTAAATCCTTCATAAATTGATCTCAATTCACGCGGGAGCCCTCACCCATAACTTCATTTCATGGAGATTTTACATGTGTCAGCTGAATGTTATCCTGTTGCAAAAGCAGGCGGGCTGGGAGATGTAGTAGGCGCATTGCCAAAATACCAGACAGCTGCCGGGCATATTGCGAAAGTGGTTATGCCCATGTATAAAACCAAATTCCTTTACAACAACGAATTTGATGTTGTGCACAAAGGATATACGAACCTGGGAAACTGGTGGTTTATCTATACCATTATTAAGGAAAGAAAAAACACCCTGGGTTTTGATCTTTATCAGGTGGACATCAACGGACTTTTGGACAGAGATAAAATTTACGGATATGAAGATGATTCCGAACGGTTCATTTCATTCCAGATTGCTGTTGTTGACTGGCTTGCATCCTGGAAACATCACCCTGATGTTGTACATGTACACGATCACCAGGCCGCGCTGATTCCTTTCATGATGAAACATTGTTATCGCTACCAGCACCTACGCGAAATACCTACTGTGCTTACGATTCATAATGCAGAATACCAGGGCTGGCTGAGTTGGGATAAAAGTTTTTTTATACCTGCGTGGGATACCTGGAAATCGGGATTATTGGAATGGAACAAGAGTATCAACGCACTGGCCTGCGGTGTGCGTTGCGCCTGGAAAGTCACAACGGTGAGTTGGAGTTATCTGGAAGAACTTCGGTGGGCAGCCAACGGACTGGAAGCACTGTTTGAGTACGAAAGAGGCAAGTGTTATGGAATTCTGAACGGAATTGACACAAAGGTCTGGGATCCGGCAAAAGACAGTTATCTGGAAAATCATTATGATATTAGATCGAATGCTGCCGGAAAAACAAAGAATAAAGAAATACTTTGCAAACGATTTGGGCTCGACATAGAAAAACCGCTGATTGCTTTTATTGGCAGACTGGTGGGTGAAAAGGGCGCAGACCTTTTGCCACAGGCAATCGGAGATTCATTTTATTATATCGGACGCAAAATGAATTTTCTGATTCTGGGAAGCGGAGCTCCGTATATTCAGGATAGTCTGGAAAGAGTGAGCGTTCTCAGCGATGGTGATTTTAGTATATTTATTGGTTACGACGAAGCGCTGAGTCACATTATTTATGCGGGAGCCGATTTTATACTAATGCCCTCCAGAGTGGAACCCTGCGGATTAAATCAAATGTATGCCATGCGATATGGAACGGTGCCCATCGTAAGAGCTACCGGAGGTTTGAGAGACACTGTGAAGGATTTCGGAGATCCGGATGGATATGGTATCAGGTTTGGTAACGCCATCGTCGGGGACATTACGCATGCGGTCTGGCGGGCTGTACAACTATACCAGGAACCCCTTTTGATGGAAGAACTCAGAAGGAGGATGATGAAACTTGACTTTAGCTGGGAAACCAGTATGCAACAATATCTTGATCTTTACGCTTCGCTATAACGAGAAATTAATAAATCAGACTTTATGTCAAAAAAAGTATTAGCTGTTATTTTAGGAGGCGGTGCGGGTACCCGCCTGTATCCATTGACTGCCAGCCGCTCCAAACCAGCTGTTCCCATTGCGGGGAAATACAGGCTGGTAGACATTCCCATTTCAAACTGTCTGAATTCCGGCATAGACCGAATGTTTGTACTGACACAGTTTAATTCGGCGTCGTTAAACCGGCATATAAAAAACACCTATCATTTCAGTGCATTCAGTTCGGCATTTGTGGATATTCTCGCAGCAGAACAAACACCGGACAATCCCACCTGGTATCAGGGTACGGCCGATGCAGTGCGCCAATGCCTGCGACATCTCGGTCCTTTTGAGGCAGAATATATTCTGATTCTGTCGGGCGACCAGTTATACCAGAT
>DASSGT010000659.1:0-2296 GCA_035693345.1 Puia sp.
AATTCAGTTCCCTCATTGATAATGCTGTTTACGCGGATTGTCCCATCTTGTAATTCAACCAATTGTTTTACAATGGAAAGTCCAAGACCCGTTCCGCCATACTTTCGGGTGGTATCTTCATCCGCCTGCTGAAAACGGTCAAATATGACATCCATTTTATGTGAGGCAATACCGATTCCCGTATCTTTTACAGAAAAGGAAAGGTCAATTTTTTCTTGCTTTCTTTCATCCGCTGTTACATGTATCTGAATCCCTCCTGAATTTGTAAATTTTATGGCATTGTTCACCAGGTTCACTAAAATCTGTGTTAAGCGTACCGCGTCTCCCGTTAATAAATCAGGTATTGAATTTTCAATAGCTACTGTGAAGAAAAGCCCCTTTTGCCGGATCCTTGTTTCGAACATTGTTTTTAAAGAATGAATGAGTTCACGCAGACTAAAGGGTTTGGATTCAATCCGCATCATGCCGGCTTCGATCTTAGAAAAATCAAGTATATCATTGATGATTTCCAGCAGGCTTTCCCCGGAGTTTTGAATGGAGCGCACAAACTCCCTGGATTTCTCATTGAGTGGTTCTCTTTGTAAGAGATTGGTAAAACCAAGGATCGCGTTCATGGGTGTTCTGATTTCATGACTCATATTGGCCATAAAGTTCTCCTTGACGATCCCTGCCTCCCTCACTTTCTTTTCAGATTCATTCAGTTGTTCATATAATTGCTGCTGACGTTTAGTACGCCTGGCGATATATTCAAATGTAAATATGGATGCTAATACAGCCGTGATAGCCAGAATTAATCCCCATTCCCTGGCCCGCTTGCCGCTCTGATTTGCATCAACAGCCAGCTTTGTCAGATATTGTTCGCGGTGTTTGTTTAATAAATCAATCACTAGCACAATATCTCCCATCACATAGGTTTTCCTCCTGCTTTTATAAGTGGCAATAGCCGCCGTTTGCCCTTTCGAGTAAAGGGTATCCAGAATAATGTGCCCAAGTTCCAGCTTTAATTCAATCAGTGAATCCAGTTTCCGGACAAGTTTTTGCGTGCTATCGGTTAGTACGAGGGGTTTCAGTTTCGAAAGGATTTCCCTTACGTTTCTTTCATTGCTTTGTATGTCTTCATAAAAACTGGAGTCTGCACTGAAAACGGTTCTGTATATATGACTTTCTATAAACAACAGGTTCGTCTCCAGTTTCCGCGTTTCACCGATGATCTGGAACTCCCGGATAAGTGATTCATTACCCTGAATCAGTTTATCAATATTGTTTTTGGAATTATACTGTAGAAAAACGATCAGCATGATGGTCGCAACAAAAATACCCAGTAAATAAAGCATGAATCTTTTGCTACGCATACACCGGTGGATTTAAAAAGGAACCGAGACAAAATTCCTGTAAAAACGGTTAATCCGCTTCAGTTTTTTGTCCGATGGACCGGATTTTAAATCAAAGATACCTGCTACCATTTATTCGGCCTTTTGTCGCCGGACCGATTTATGTATTTCCTCAGCAGAAAATTGATCAGCACGATGTTTGCGAATAGTCCGGCAATGTCAAGTATTACAAAGACGGATTTAAAATTCTCATCAATTAGCTGCAGAAGAATATAAGAGAGACAGACATATAGTCCCGCCGCAACAAAAAACAATATGGTATAGATAGTTTTCATTTTTAAAAATTATAATGATGTAAAAAACAACACATTCCCGTTAACTTTTGCCAATCAGAATCCCGGCAATAAAAACAATGGAACCTCCGAGAATAATCTGTAGGGCCGCTTTCAATATCGCCGTGTCCATATATTTGTGTCTTACCCAGGCTATTACCAGTAATTCTATCAGCACCACTATGATCGCAGCAGTCAGGGCAATATGAAATGAGGGTAGAAGAAAAGGCAGCGTATGACCGACAGCACCAATAAAAGTCATCAATCCGCATACAACGCCCCTGGTTATTGGATTTCCTCTTCCGCTCAGTTTTCCATCGTCGGAAAGGGCTTCTGAAAACGCCATGCTGATGCCCGCTCCGACTGCTGTGGCCAGTCCTACCAAAAATGTAGTGTGACTATTGCGCGTAGAGAGAGCGGCTGCAAATAAGGGCGCCAGTGAAGAAACAGACCCGTCCATGAGTCCGGCCAGGCCCGGTTGTATCACCTGAAGAACCAATGCACGCTTTTGCTCCCTTGTTTTTATCATAAAATGAATCATGTCATGAATTGATACTATAAAACTACATTCCGGGATAAGCTAAAGAATGAGCCAATCGTTCAATAGGCAGGATCAATAGCCGGAACGGCCAA
>DASSGT010000660.1:0-4356 GCA_035693345.1 Puia sp.
TTAAAACCTCATCAGAAGATGCCAAAGGTTAAAACAAATTCGAGTGCCAAGAAAAGATTCAAAATCACGGGCACCGGTGAAATCACTTTCCAGAAAGCTTTTAAGCGACACATTCTGACAAAAAAATCCAAAAAGAGAAAAAGATTAATGGCAAAAAAAGGAGAGGTTAGTCACGCTAATCTGGACTTTGTGAAAAGGCTGTTGCGCCTCAAATAGTCACTTAACTCTTAACTATTAACTTTTAACTTATTATCATATGCCACGTTCAGTAAATGCGGTTGCCTCCAGAGCCCGCAGGAAAAGAATTCTCAAACAGGCCAAGGGCTTTTACGGAAAACGTAAGAATGTCTACACGGTAGCTAAAAATGTATTGGAAAAGGGGCTTACATACCGTTATGTAGGCAGGAAACTGAAGAAACGTGAATATCGCGCCCTCTGGATCGCACGTATCAACGCGGCTGTCCGGGCTGAGGGACTGACATATTCCCGGTTTATCCATTTGCTCAATGAAAAGGGCATTACGCTCGACCGGAAGATACTGGCTGATCTTGCGATGAATGAACCGGAAGCGTTTGCCAAGCTGATCGCTTCAGTAAAATAAAAAAGATAACTATTATATAAAGAGGTTTCCGGTGGGGCAATCACATCCTCTCGGAAACCTCTTTTATTTTGCGGTTGTTTACAGAAATTTATATTTGTACCACATTCATTCACTCTCTAAATCGTCCAGCCATCATCCATCCAAATGATTCCATGAACAATACGTATGCTGATCTCGTACAGCAAACGTTCAATTTTCCGCAGGAAGGTTTTGAAGTGAAGGAAAATTATTTAGAATTCAATGGCGTAGATATAAAGGCTCTCATTGATAAATACGGCACGCCACTAAAACTTTCGTATCTGCCCAAAATTGGGATGCAGATTAAGAAAGCAAAGAAGATGTTTGCGTCGGCCATGGCCCGTCATAAATACGAAGGCAAATATTTTTATTGCTATTGTACCAAGAGTTCTCACTTTTCATTTATTGTAGAGGAAGCACTGAATAGCGACATTCACCTCGAAACTTCTTATGCATACGATATCGATATCATAAAGAAATTATATGCGAAGAAAAAAATAACCAAGGACATTTATATCATCTGTAATGGTTTTAAACAAAAGCCATATACCAGCCGGATTGCCTCCCTGCTCAACACGGGTTTTAGAAATGTTGTTCCGATTCTTGACAACAAAGATGAGCTGCAACAATATAAAAAATCAGTAAAGGTTCCGTTCAAACTGGGTATCCGTGTGGCTGCGGAAGAAGAACCCAATTTTCCTTTTTATACATCCCGTCTCGGTTTCAGGCCGAGGGATGTACTCGAATTTTATGTGGATAAAATTGAAGGAAACGAAGATCGCTTTCAGTTGAAAATGCTACATATCTTTTTGAACAAGGGGATAAAAGATGATATCTATTACTGGAGCGAGCTCAATAAAGTAATCAATCTCTATTGCCAGCTTAAAAAGATTTGTCCCGAACTGGATTCCATAAATATTGGTGGCGGATTCCCGATAAAACATTCTCTGGGTTTTGAATACGACTATCAGTTCATGATCAATGAAATTGTTGGCAACATTAAAAAAGCCTGCAAAAGAAATCATGTACCCATGCCGAATATCTTTACCGAATTCGGCAGTTATACCGTAGGGGAGAGCATGGCACATATTTACAGTGTGATTGGGCAAAAAATGCAAAATGACCGCGAAATCTGGTATATGATAGATTCTTCTTTTATCACCACATTACCGGATACCTGGGGCATTGGTGAACGTTTTCTGATGATGCCCATTAATAAATGGGATGTGGAATACCAGCGCGTCGTTTTGGGTGGGATCACCTGTGATAGTCACGATTACTACGACTCTGAGGAACATATCAATGAAGTATTTCTACCCAAACTCAACAACGGCGAACCTTTATATCTTGGTTTCTTTCACACGGGTGCTTACCAGGATCAAATCAGCGGATATGGTGGTATTAAACATTGCCTGATTCCATCCCCAAAACATGTTATCATGAATTATGATAAAAACGGGAAACTGGTAGACTGGCTCTATGCGAAAGAGCAAACAGCACAGAGTATGCTGAAGATTTTGGGATACTAATGTTTCAGCTTGTATTTCTTATTTACTTTATTTGAATTGAAATAGTCGTTCAGCTGTTCCTCTGTCATATTGGTATTCTCATCAATCGGTACTTCAATCAGCTGAACCTGAATTTGCTTCATCTCATCTTTCAGCTTGTTGATTTTTTTTACGATATCCGGATCCTTTTCACCTGTCAATGCATTTTCACGTAATTGATAGTCCAGTCTCTTGATGGATGAACGTATGAGAGATGCCCCATTTTGTTCTGCGACTTTTTGAGGCGCCACAGTTTCTTTTACGGGTACCAGAGCAACACCGGCTCCGGGAAGGATTTTGCCGGCCGTCTGGGCACCCACTGATGAGGCTGAGGAGAGAACGGTGCCACCCAAAGCGGAGGATGAAGAAGTCATATCAAATGAGGTTCTGGTCGTTTTTGTGTTTTTAACTTTTTTATCCAGCTGCACAAAAGCATACTTTAGTTGCAGGGTA
Source organism: Puia sp. (assembly GCA_035693345.1). GTDB lineage: Bacteria > Bacteroidota > Bacteroidia > Chitinophagales > Chitinophagaceae > Puia. The sequence continues at coordinate 2,620 of DASSGT010000660.1, forward strand.
TAGGTATGCACATCTTTAACCGTACGCTGATACTCCTGAAGCATGAATGGATAATTCAGAGCAGATTTTACATATAATCTCACGAGTGCAGTATCCCTGTTATAAAATTTATTGACACCGATAAAATACAGGAGCACCAGTTTTTGACTGGCTGAATCTGCTTCTTTTATGAAATCATATGGAGGACTCCATGAAAATTCATCGTCGCACTTTTTCACGGATTTATAATTTTTTATCGGGAGATTGGAAAAAAAGCTGATATTTTCCACAGGAAAACTTCCTTCTTCACATTCAATGCGAAAATTGATGGTATCCCCTTCATCAACATAGAGTACACTATTCACGGATGGCTTAAGTCGGGAAGGCATAATTTCGGTAGTAAAGAACTGAATGGTAAAAGTCGTGTCCACACGTTCCGAAGGATCCTTCAGATTCTGAACACCCACGCTGACCTTGTAAGGATAATCATATTTTAATCTCCCCGAAAGAAAATAGGATTTGTCCGCTTTAAAAGTAAGCACTCCATTGTCTTTATTTATCTTAAGACCAAGTGGTGAATTCTTCAGATACCAGTAGAAATGAGTTGGGTTTTTATTTATCTCAAGACCATAATTCATGGTTGAGTCTACGTGCAGTGTAAAATAAGGGCTCAGATTTACAATTCTTAAAAGGCTGTCCTGGACAGGGTAGAGAGTATCTGCCAGGGGTTTAACGTCAGGGGTCTGACCATAGGAAGGTACAACCCGGGTCAATCCAGAAATCAATAATACCACCAACCACCGGAAACTGGATTTACTCATGTAAGGATGACTCAAATGAAGCGCAAAATTAAACCAGAACGATTAGAGTAAAAAGCCAAAAAAAACCCCTCTGCCTAAATAGCAGAGGGGATTCCTAATCCAAATCACACCATTCTCAAGAGGGAATTAGGCTATATTAATTTGCTTAGCAATCTGTTTTGACTCTTCTTTCTTTGGTAAAAGGAGTTTCAGTACGCCATTCTCATATTTGGCCTGAATACCATCGACATTGATTTTATCATCTACAGAAAAACTACGTTTGAAAGACCTGAATTCAAATTCACGACGAATGGTCTTATATTCTTCTGACTGAGCAGTTTCTTCTTTCTTATCAAAGCTGACTGTCAGTAATCCCTGTTCAACCTGGATTTTAAAGTCTTCTTTAGTTCTTCCAGGAGCATTCAATTCAAGGTGATAGGCGTCTGGTGTTTCGTGGATATTTGTCTGTGGAAATGCAAGGAGATCCTGGCCGAATGAACGGGCTGCAACAGGAATCTCATTTAGCAATTCATTAAACAGATTGCCAAATGGCCTGTTGTTAACTTTTACGAGTGTCATAGTACTATGTTTTAAAAAATTTAAATGAATGATTACGGTCTGGTTGTTCAAACGGTATACCGTTCAGAAATTATCATCCATTTACTGACATTATGACGAAATTTCCCAAAATAAGATGCCATAATAGCACAAACAATTATTTCAAGGGATCACTCTGTCGCACGCCTGGTATCCGTTATGATGGGGATTTAAGATTTCAGGCAATGGGGTGAATGAACAAAATGATTAATTTTGCGTTGTTTTAAAAAACCCAAACAATGTATCCAGAACAATTAGTTATACCGATGAAATAAGAACTGACCGAGAACGGTTTCAGTGAAATGAAGACTCCTGAAGAAGTAATTAGCCAACTGGAAGCCAAGGGTACCACGTTGGTGGT
>DASSGT010000661.1:0-3389 GCA_035693345.1 Puia sp.
GCAATCTGGGTGTTCGTGAAGGGGATCGGGTCGCCACACTTTGCTGGAATCACTACGAGCATCTCGAAACCTATTTTGCAATCCCCTGTATTGGTGCAATCATTCACCCACTCAACGTCCGTTTCAGTGCAGAGGACCTGAGTTATATAATGAATGAAGCCGAAGATAAATTCCTGATCGTAGATCAGATACTGCTTCCCTTGTTCGAAAAGTTTAAATCGTTCATCAAAATTTCCGGAGTGATTGTGATTTCGCAAAACAGTCAGGCTTTTTCGGAAGAATATCTCGATTACGAGAGTCTCTTACAGAGCGGTGATGAAACTCTGTTCGAACCTTTTGCGGGTGATGAAAATACAGCTGCTTTTATGTGTTATACGTCCGGCACAACCGGAAAGCCAAAGGGTGTTTTGTATTCTCACCGTTCAATCCTGCTCCATACTTTATCTTCCCTGCTGGCTTCCACCGGCGTCGGCATTACAGAACAGGATACCGTGTTATCGATCGTTCCAATGTTTCATGCAGGAGCCTGGGGACTGCCATATAATTGCACATTGGTGGGGGCGAAGCAGGTTTTTCCGGGTCCGAATCTGGAAACAGAAAATCTTCTCCGTCTCCTGGAGACAGAAAATATAACGGTCACCGGGGCAGTGCCTACGGTGATTCAGAATATTTTGCACAAGCTGGATGAGTATCCCGGGAAATACAAATTGTCATTACGAACCATTATGATCGGTGGTTCGGCCATGCCCAGATTTTTGATAAAATCATTTGATGAACGTTATGGCGTCAGAGTTCTTCATACCTGGGGAATGACGGAGATTTCTCCTCTCGGAGTCACTTCGGTTATATCCGGTGAGTTGCAGAAAGCGACTAAAGAAGAACAATACGATCATGCGATGAAACAGGGACAACCGATTCCACTGGTGGAGATTCGTGGAAGAAATGAGTCCGGCCTGATTCCCTGGGATGGAACGACAATGGGTGAGTTGGAAGTGCGCGGGCCGTGGGTCGCGTCTTCCTACTATCGCGATGACGGAACAAATACAAAGTTTACAACGGATGGCTGGTTAAAAACCGGCGACATCGTGACCATCGATGAAAATGGATTTATTGAAATAAAAGACCGGAGCAAAGACATGATCAAGTCTGGCGGGGAATGGATCAGTTCCGTTGCACTTGAAAATGCACTGATGAGCCACCCCGCAATACTAGAGGCGGCCGTGGTTGGAGTTGCAGATGCCCGTTGGATGGAACGGCCCCACGCTTACCTGGTGCTCAAAGAAGGAAAGAAAGTTTCAACGCAGGAATTGAAAGAACATTTGCAGGAAATGTTCCCCCGTTTCTGGATACCCGAAGGTTATACTTTTATCGACACCATTCCAAAAACTTCCGTGGGAAAGTTTCTTAAATCAGCCTTGCGTGAAAAATACAAACAGGAAAAACGGGGTATCAATCACTGATCGCCTGATACACCAGCGGTTTAAATTGTTTTTGCGCGTCCGTCACATGCGGTCCCCACATTTGCTGGTGCAATATCACGAACATATCTTCTTTGGGATCCACCCAATAGGTGGTAGAAAATATGCCACCCCAGGAATAAGTGCCCGCCTGGCTCGGTCCCAGTCTGCTCCCTTCTTCCGTGATCAGCGAAAAATTAAATCCGAATTTATTTTCTGAAGTGATGCCATAAAGATTTACAAACAGATTGCCAATCTGATTGGTAGTCATCATACGCACCGTATTACGGGATAAAATCTGTACACCATTATATGTCCCGTTGTTCAATAACATTTGAAGAAGTATTGCATAATCGTAAACGGTGGATACCAGTCCGCCACCGGCTGAAAAGTAATCTGTTTTATGAAGAGGATAATTCATATCCAGGGCGCCCATTACGATGGGTTGTTTTTTGATCGCACCGGTAGAATCCTGCTGAAAGAAATTGACCAGCCTCGAAGCTTTTTCAGCTGGCAGATTATAATAAGTGTCTTTCATCCCAAGCGGTGTAAAAATGCGCTTCGTGAAAAATTCTTCCAGGCCCATGCCAGACCAAATTTCAATCAGATACCCGAGCACATCCGCGTTCAATCCGTATTTCCATTTTTCACCAGGCTGAAAGAAAAGTGGCAGGCCGCCCAGTCGGTTCATGACGTCGGAAAGTTTTTGATTGGTTACACCCACACCACCCGTGATGTGATATTTCGCATAAATCGCAATTTCCTCCGGTGTGCCGATGCCCGGATATCCGAGGCCGGATACATGCGTGAGCAGGTCACGGATCGTTACTGCGCGCTTCGCTGCTATGGTAGTATAGGTCGTGTCTTTCGCGTTATAAGTATCCAGTACACGCTGGTTGGCAAAAGCAGGAATATATTTGGAAACAGGATCATCCAATGAATATTTTCCTTCTTCCCAGAGTATCATAGCAGCTACCGTTGTAACAGCTTTTGTTTGTGACGCAATCCGGAATATCCCGGTTTTGTCGAGCGGTGCTTTTGTATCAGGATCATTGTATCCATACGCTTTATAAAAAACAATCTTGCCTTTGCGGGCGATGAGTGCAACCGACCCGTTCACCCATTTCTTTTTCACCCAGTCATTCATGACGGAATCCAGACGTGCTAGGCGTTCTGCAGAGAATCCGCCGGTTGCAGGTTCGCCTTCTATCAATTTTTTTGACTGGGATTGTGCATTTATTGTGCACACGAAAGATACACAGAACATCATCAGCCGGATCTGAAAAAACTTCATCGTTTTCATTTTGATCATTGAATTTAATTAATCGGCACAGTTTCCGGCATAACCGGGGCATTTTATTTTTTAAGTATCTTTCGGTAGAAGAATAAACAAAAACATGAGACTGCATAACAAAGTAGCACTGGTAACGGGCGGAGCGAATGGTATTGGTCTGGCCACGGTTGAACGGTTTGCCAAAGAGGGAGCAAAAATTATTTTATGGGATCTCACGGATAAAGGAAACAATATTGCGGAAAACTTAAAAAAAGCCGGAAGAGAAGTTCTCTTTCAAAAAGTTTCTGTTACAGAAAAAAGTACAGTGCAGGCAGCCGTCAGGGAGGCGCACGCGCATTTCGGACGTATCGATATTCTGATCAACAATGCAGGCATTACAAAAGACAGGACGTTACTGAAAATGTCGGATGCGGAATGGGATGATGTAATTTCCGTGAACCTCACGGGGGTTTTTAACTGCACGCGGGAAGTGGCTCCCATCATGAAAGAACAAAATTATGGACGCATCGTATCAGCCTCTTCCAATGTGGCGATCCGGGGAAACTACGGACAAACCAATTATGTGGCTACAAAGTCAGCCATCATTGGCATGACCAAAGTGTGGGCCATGGAGCTTGGCCGTTACGGTATAACGGTCA
>DASSGT010000662.1:0-4524 GCA_035693345.1 Puia sp.
CCGGATGTAAAGTACAATGGTAGGAGAAGGTTCCTGCAGTACTAAAGACCCTGGAATAGGTTGCGCCAACAGCAATGTTGCCACTGTTAAAACTTCCGTCATCCGCCGTAACAGTATGTATGGTTGTATCGCTATTTGTCCATGTAACCGTCGACCCTGCCATGACAGACAGGCTGCCTGGACTAAATGCCATGTTCTTAATGGATACCGTGGCGGCAGCTGGTGTATTGCTGCCGGATTTATAACTATTGCTCTTACTGCACGATATAAATACAATCACAGCAAACAGGGCTGCCAGTACGCCGGCGTAAAACATTTTAGTTTTCATAAACTGCATTTTTAAATATTTAATAATTAATTGCCTCTAAATTCACAACGCTTCTAAAATGATCTTGCGACAGGATGTACAGGTCAGTTTCCTGAATTTTAATATTACTGTACTATAACCATTCAATATATATGCCGTGGAGCATGGTAAGATGTTAATATGGGAAATATCCGGGTTCTCATTTTAACGATTCATTTGTCACCTTCCGGAATTGAAGTATCTCAACAGGGTACCGCAAAAAAAACCTTTAATAACTGTTATTCAGCTGTGACGCAAATTCTTGTTTATCTTTATAAGAGACTTCAAAAACATCAAAACGAATGCGCATATGAATAAGGCAAAAAAAATATTGATGATAACAGGTGATGCCGGCGAAAGCTTTGAAATTCTTTTCGCTTCCCACCGTTTACGCGAGGCCGGATATATCCCCGTAATCGCAGCTCCTGCCGTCAGAAAGTTAAATCTTGTAATTCACGATTTTGAGCCGGGATGGGATACCTATGTTGAACGGAAGGGATACCTTGTTGAATCGGACATTTCATTCGCTGATGTAAATGTGGATGATTATGAAGCTTTACTGATGCCGGGTGGACGGGCTCCCGAATACCTGCGAAATTATCCAATCGTTATCAGTATCGTTCAACAGTTTTCAAAACAGAATAAATATATTTTCGCGATTTGTCATGGCGTGCAGATCCTGGTCACTGCCGGTCTCGTCGATCATAAAAAAATCGCCTGTTATGAACATGTAAAGTTCGAAGTGGAAGCATGCGGGGGAATTTATGTGACACCACAGGAGGCAGTTAAAGATGGCAGGATCATTACCGGTAAAACCTGGCAATCGCACCCTGAATTTTACAGACTGGTTTTTAATTGCCTGGAAAATATGGATGAAAAGACAGCAGATACGGCGGAGTTACTGGAACTGTCATGAATGTCTATAAACATTATAGCCAGGAACAGTTAAATCACCAATACAATACCCGGCTGCAGGTGCCCGATTATGCTGATTATTTCGATCGCTGGGAAAGACAAAGCAGACAAACAGCCGAACAAAATACCCTTCTGAAGGACATTTCTTTCGGTGCCCATCCGGAGGAACTCCTGGATATTTTTCCTTCAAAAATTCCCGGATCCAAAACCCTGATATTTATACACGGCGGGTACTGGCACCTGCTCGACAAGACTATGTTTCATTTCCTGGCGGAGCATTTCCTGAAGTATAACATAACAACTGTTTTAATTAATTATCCTCTTGCACCGCAGGCTTCCATCCATGAAATAGTCAGGTCATGCCGAAGGGCGCTTGGGTGGATCCATGATAATATTATACACTTCAGCGGAGATCCGACAGAATTGTATTTGATGGGTCACAGCGCAGGCGGTCATCTCGCAGCTATGCTGCTTACTGAAGAGGAGGGAAAATTCGCGCGGGCCGTGATCTCCCTGAGCGGTATATTCCGCCTCGAACCGGTGATGCTGTCATATCTCAATGATGCGATTCATATGGATAGTGAAAATGCCATAAAAAATAGCCCTGTTTTTTTAAACCCCGCAAGTAATTGCTCCCTCTTACTGGTTGTCGGAAGTGATGAATCAGGCGAGTTTAAAGATCAAAGTGAAGAACTTTATAAATGCTGGAAGAGCAAATGCAGTAACACAGAACTATTAATGGTTCCACAAAAAAACCATTATTCTATTCTGGATGCAGTGGTTGAAAAAGATTCGGTCCTGAAGACGGCCATTATCCACATGATGAATGTTGATCCCGAAGTCATTCGGATTCCACTGTAAAATTTTTCAGTCTTTTTTATAAACAAATCACATGAACTTTATAAAAGTAAAAACCGGCTGGTCGAATGCAGAATTTATTCCATTAAAACGATATATTACAACTGCATACATTGTAGTGGGTGCTTATTTCCATTTCCCACTTTAATTAAAATCCTTCAGGCGATTATTGGCAGAATATGGCCTGGTATAAAAATTGAAGACGTTAACCGTCCCATATGAGATGCGGCAACGCCGCTTATAAAGATATTGGAATGCAAACTTTGAACAGAAATATTTATCACCATTAAACGCGTGAGTTTTGAGCCAAAGAAAACTTATTCTCTCCATGCAGATAACACTGGATGGATATGTTTCAGATCTAAATGATAAAGCGGATTGGTTAATCATAAGTGATGATGGATGGGCAGATTTGTTTAAAGATCTCAATGATGCCGATACTTATTTGCTTGGAAGAAAAATGTATCCGGGTTATTCTGAATACTGGCAATCAGTATTACGGAATCTCAATAGTGATCCGAATGAATTAAAATTTGCAAAACTGGCCGATAAAACGCAGCATATTGTTTTTACAAAAAGTGATTTCAAACCCGACTGGAAAAACACCAGGGTAGCCTATGATCTTCCAGCTGAAGTATCACGACTGAAAAAGGAGAACGGCAAGAACATCATCGCCTGGGGCGGAGCCAATTTTGCGTCCAGCCTAATCAAACTCGACCTGGTAGACGAATACAGGTTTGCATTGAATCCAACCATATTGGCCAGTGGAAAGTCTCTCTTCAATAACCTGGATCAAAGAAAGAAACTGACACTGATCGATTCAAAATCTTTGAAGTCGGGTTTAATTATAGTACGATATAAGTCCGAAACAGCAGATCAGAAACCAAAATCCAGAGTCGACAGCCTGATTTCTGAACATCAATAAAAACGGGCGGTTCAGAGCCAGTATTACCTGTCCCTTTCGTTATCGGAACAATATGACGCCAATTTCTATATTTGATCCATTGAACCGATCATGAAAGCTGTTTTATTCCTCGTATTTTTTTTGGGTCTGGGTCCTCAATTGTTTTCACAGACAAAGACACAGTCTTTTCAACGCATCGTAGACTCTGTCTTTAGAGAACATCCGGAGATCTGGGGGGTTTCGGTACATATCGAATCACCGGACAAAAATATTTCGTGGAGTTATGCAGCCGGACAGGATGGAAAATCATCCGGTCAAAATTTGAACGTTGATCAACCGGTACTGATTGCCAGTACTACAAAAACATATATCGCAGCAACGATCATGAGACTGGTTGAAATGGGAAAGCTCAATATTAATCAACCCGTAAAGAATTTATTGACTAAGACTTCGCAAATTGAATTGACAAAAGCCGGATATCTTTTGGATTCAATCAGCGTCAGACAATTGATGTCACACACTTCCGGCATCAGGGACTATGTTGATGAAGGATATTTTGAGTGGATTGGTAAAAACAAACAACATACCTGGACGAGGGAGGAGCAAATTGCCAGAGCTGCATCGTTGGGTAATCCTTTAGGACCACCCGGTTCCCTGTTTAAATATGCTGATATAAATTATGTACTGTTAGGGGAGATCATAGAACATTTTACCAAAGAGCCGTATTATATTTCGGTTCGGAAACTGCTGGATTATGAGGGCCACCATCTGAACAATACCTGGTTCATACAAATTGAAAATAAACCGGTCCATTCGGCACCCATGGTACATCAGTACTGGAGTAAATTCTCCTGGGAAATCAGCGAACTGAATCCTTCCTGGGATTTGTACGGAGGCGGTGGCATAGCCTCGAATGTCATAGACATGGCTGCTTTTTTTCAACTCCTTTTTAACGGAAAGATTATTCAGAATAAGGATATCCTCCAATTAATGGTTACCGATGTGCCTCCCAATCTGGAAATCAATTATTGCCTGGGCGTTCGCAAAATTAAAATTGGGAATGAACAGGGTTTTAATCATGGCGGCGGATTAGGTACAGATGTGACCTATTTCCCGGGACTGAATGCCACGATCGCTATCGCGCTGGTGGAAGCCGACAAAAGAGAAATAGCATTACAAATGCGTGAAAGACTATTAAAGGAACTGTCGGCGCAATAATCGATTTCGTTTATCTTTTCGTCGGCCCTAGTTTTCTTGTTCCTCCAAAATCTATTTGACTTTTGCCGTTAACGACTGACTTAATTCCCTGATAACAGCAGCCTTATCTTTTTTGATTTTTTTTCCAAGTTCCTTTCGTGGACAGTTTCTGTTATATTTTGCGCCCCAATCCATCATTTCTATGACGATGGGTAATAAATCGACCCCTTTTTGAGTAAGGCTATAAAGAAACTTTGATTTATTTGCAGGAGATACTTCTTTAAATACAATATTTTCCGATTCA
>DASSGT010000663.1:0-9708 GCA_035693345.1 Puia sp.
AAGATTATTTTATCAGAATACGCGGCTCCTATCAAAGCGTGAAATCCAAAGCAGAATTACTGACGCTTTTGCATGATCATCAAAAAGAATTACAGAAGTACATAAAAAAAAGCAAGCTTGATTTTCGCAGGAGCAGAGAAAATCTATTGGTCATGACAACAGAATATTATGATCAAATCGCGAAATAGAATGTATTTACCAAAGTGTTTTCTGGCCGGATTATTTTGCCTGGCTATAGGTGACCCTTTACTGCAAGCACAAAAAAATCCGCAGAACCTGATCAGTGGTGATTTTAAGGATTTGAATATTCAGGACTTTACAAAACAACTGGAGGAGCAAACCACATATTATTTTTATTATGACATAAGTCTTTTCGACAGTCTGCGAATTACACTATATGCTGACCGTGAACCATTGAGTGTTGTAATGGACAGGGCTTTTTCCAAAACAGATTTTACATGGTCGGTTGGCCGGCACGATGAAGTTTTTCTAACCAGGGGAACATTTATTCAAACGAATTTATCGTCTGTCGCTGTCGACACAGCACAAAAGAAACGACCCGTATATATTGAAGTAAATGAACCAAAAAATCAAAATGCTACCATTCAGAGCGCAAAGCTTGAAAACAAACTTTATCAGATAGGAACAAACGCAGCAAATAACAGTCAACCCAATGCACTCGTCAGCGGATATGTAAGGGATGCTAAAACAGGGGAGGCGATATCCGGTGCATCGATATATATTGAAAAACCCAAAATCGGTGTGGCTTCAGATCAATACGGATATTATACGATCTCGCTGCCTAAGGGGCGGCTTGTGCTGAATATTCAAAGTATCGGGATGAAAGATACCAGGCGTCAGATACAGTTGTCAGGTGATGGAAAATTAAATATTGATCTGCAGAGCCTCGTGATGATGCTGAAGAATGTCACAATTTCTGCTGAAAAGATCAGCAATATTCGGGGCGTACAAATGGGGGTTCAGAAACTGGATATAAAAACATTAAAACAGGTACCGGTTGTGTTTGGAGAAACAGATTTGCTGCGTGTATTGCTCACGTTGCCCGGTGTGAAATCTGTTGGTGAAGCCAGCACAGGTTTAAATGTACGTGGCGGGTCTGCCGATCAGAACCTGATATTGTTTAATGACGCAACGATTTATAATGCATCTCATTTCTTTGGTCTCTTCTCTGCCTTCAATCCCGATATTGTCAAAACGGTGGAATTATACAAGAGTAGTATTCCGGCGAGATATGGTGGTCGTTTGTCATCAGTGATAGATATTGAAAGCAGGGAGGGGAATAAAAAGGAATTCGCCGGTTCGGCGGGGATAGGTCTGGTAACGAGTCGTTTGGAAATCGAAGGTCCGTTAATAAAAGATAAAACATCTTTTATGCTGGCCGGCAGAACAACCTATGCGAATTGGTTATTGAACCTCCTGCCCCAACAGTACAAATTGAGTCGCGCCTCTTTTTACGATCTGAATCTGAATATCAGTCATCAGATCAATAAGAATAACAATCTTTATCTGACAGCCTATGCCAGCAAAGACAATTTTAACCTGAATAGCGACACATTATATGGATATGGAAACCTGAATCTGTCTTTGAAATGGAAGCATTCATTCAATGATAAGTTATATGGCATTTTTACAACGGGATATGACCGGTATAATTATTTTATATCCAGTGAAAATAATCCGGTGAACGCTTACAAGCTGGATTTCGATATCAACCAATCTTATTTTAAAGCACAGTTCAATTATTTCCTGAATTCCAAACATGCGCTGGAATTTGGTTTCAATACGCTGTATTATAAACTGGATCCCGGAACCTTTGTGCCCTTTGCTAAAACTTCCCTGATTGTTCCGGACACAGTTCATCAGGAACAGGCATTGGAATCAGCATTATATATCAGTGATAAATACTCAATTACTTCGCAACTCGTACTGGAAGCCGGGTTAAGGTATTCAGTATACAATTATCTGGGTCAGCAAAATGTGAACGAATATGCAGCCGGTCTTCCAAAAAATGAGGATAATATAACGGCTGTTAAATCCTATTCGACCAACCAGGTCATAAAAACATATGGAGGCCCCGAATATCGCATCTCCATGCGATACGCTTTTTCCGATAATTTTTCAATGAAGGCCAGTTATAATACCGAACGCCAGTACATCCACATGTTGTCCAATACGACAGCAATAGCTCCCACCGATATCTGGAAACTGAGTGATCCTAATATTCTGCCGCAGCTCGGGAGCCAGTTTTCATTGGGTGTCTATAAAAATTTAAAAAACAACACGATTGAAACTTCCGTGGAAGTATATTATAAAAATATTCAGAACTATCTGGACTATAAGAGCGGCGCCGTCCTGGTATTAAATCATCATATTGAAACGGACGTATTAAATACAAAAGGCAAAGCATATGGTGTGGAACTCATGATCACGAAAGCCACCGGTAAATTAAATGGCTGGGTCAGTTATACTTTTTCCAGGACATTCATAAAGACCGATGACACAACAGCAGGAGAACTGGTGAACAGGGGGAACTGGTATCCGACAGATTATGACCAGCCAAATTCAGCGACACTGGTGGCGAACTATCGTATCAATCACCGTTTCAGTGTATCTCTGAATTTCGCCTATAATACCGGTCGCCCGATCACGCTGCCGATTGGTGTATTTCGTTATGATAATTCTTTCAGAACATTATATTCCGATCGTAATGCCTACCGGATACCGGATTATATCAGGGCGGATCTTTCTATGAATATCGACGGTAACCACAAAGTGCATCAGAAATTTCACAATTCCTGGACGATCGGAGTATACAATTTGTTTGGAACGCATAACCCATATTCAGTTTATTATATTTCTGAAAACGGCGCAGTCAATGGGTATAAATTATCCATTTTCGGATCAGCCATCCCATTTATAAACTATAACATCAGATTTTAGCCAACAATGAAACTAAGAACCTGGTTTTGTTTACTGATGGTAATAGGAGCCTGTAAGGATAAATACATGCCCCATATTAATCATCCGGCTGCGGGATTCCTGGTGGTTGAAGGATATATTAACGCAGGTAACGATTCCACGTTCATTTATTTGAGTCGTAGTTCCGGATTGGATAGTATCCGGGTATTTCCTGAAACAGCAGCGCAGGTTGAGATACAATCTGAACAGGGAGCCAGTTATGCGATGGTAGAACAACCGGGAGGAAAATATGCCGTTGGACCGCTCACGCTCGATCCGGCACAGAGATATAGAGTGCATATCAGCACCTCCGGCGGCAAAGAATATTTGTCAGATTTATCGGAAGTCAAAATAACTCCAACGATTGATAGTGTGAATTGGAAAGCCGGGCCCACGATGGTGACGATCTATGTATCCACACACGATGACCAGCAAAAGAGTATTTATTATCGATGGAGCTTTGAGGAGACCTGGCAATATAGTCCACCCTATATTTCCAATTATATTTATGCGCCGACCGATCCGATGGCGGATTCGCTCCATGTGATTCCAAGACTCAATGCGCATGATTATACCACATGCTGGCTGAGTGATCAGTCCTCAAATATCATTCTGGGTTCAACGGCCAAACTGAATGCGGACATCATTTCTGAATTCCCTGTCCAGACCATTTCTTATAATGGATCCAACCGGCTGGTAACCCGTTACAGTATCCTGGTAAAACAAAATGTATTAAGCAAGGATGCATACGAATGGCAACAAAAACTCCAGAAAAACACGGAACAGCTGGGATCCATATTTGATGCACAGCCATCTGAAACCGGGGGCAATCTGCATTGTACTACAGATCCCACAGAACAGGTGATTGGATTTATCGGATGCAGTTCCCAAACGCAGAAAAGAATTTTTATAAACCGGTATGAATTGCCGGATGTTTCTGTATTTACCGGTTATGAGACCTGTTCCATTGATTCCGTGGACAAAAAAAAGGGAACGGATTTTAGTGACACCAGCTATGAATGGGTTATTGACCATCTGTATGAGGGAGGTAATCTTGTTGGGTTAACAGGTTCCGTCAAGGGCTGTATCGACTGTCTAACAAAAGGCGGCGTCAATGTGAGGCCTTCTTTCTGGTAATTATTAAATTATTTGAACACTTCATGAAGAGTGCCAGGGAAATATTAAAATATCTGTTTTGCCTTTTAACGGGCTGGCTGTTTTTTATTAGCTCAGCATACCCTCAGGTTAACCAGCAGGAACTAAAAATACAGGCTGCCTTTGATCAGTACAGAAGCCAATACATACAGGAAAAGCTGTTTATACACACTGATAAAGACACTTATATCTCCCGTGAGATTTGCTGGTTCCGGATTTATTATACAGATGTTTTTTACAACCGGCCTGCATCAGTCAGTAAGATTGCTTATGTTGAACTCCTGGACAAAAATAATCTGCCCGTACTCCAGCAAAAAGTTTCATTAAAACCGGAGGAGTCAGATGGTTCGATGATCATTCCGGTGAATATTTCTTCGGGAACATACAGGCTCAGGGCTTATACCAGCTGGATGAAAAATTTCAGTCCGGATTATTATTTTGAAAAAAGTATCCGGATTATCAACCCGCAGAATCTCCAGCCTGAACCCGCGTCTTCCGGGACTAAGAAATATGATATTCAATTTTTTCCCGAAGGCGGCAACCTGGTTCAGCAGCTCGAATCAAAAGTGGGATTCCGGATCACCGATGCATATGGAAAGGGGTTAGCATGTGAAGGAACCGTTCTCAACTCCGCGGGTGATACGGTGCTGCATTTTCACCCGTTGGCTATGGGTCTCGGTCATTTTGTTTTCAAGCCTGTACCGGGTCAAAACTATAAAGCGATTATCCATTTCCAGCAGGGTGATCAGGTAGTGAAAGAATTGCCGGACGCTTATGCAAACGGATTCGTTATAAGTGTTCTGAAAGAAAATAATCCTCAAATTGCTATTCGTGTACAATCATCTGCAGCACTGGATCAGCAGGATGTTTATCTGTTTGTTCATGGCAGTCACCATTCCCTGCCGGTAAAAAAACAAAAGCTGGTTAACCGGGAGACCATATTTGAGATTAAACCAGAAGAAATTGAAGACGGGATTTCAAGGATCACGTTGTTTGATGAATCAGGAAAAACCGTTTGCGAACGTTTGTATTTTAAATACCCTGAAAATAAATTGCAAATCAGCGCGTCTGCAGATCAGGAATATAATACCCGGTCAAAAATCGAATTGAATCTTTCGGTTACCGATCAATCCGGCAATCCGTCCTCTGCCGATATATCTGTAGCTGTTTACAGGTTGGACTCGCTGCAACAGCCGGACGAACTGAATATCCTGAGTTATACTTATTTAATTGCTGAACTTGGTCCGGTTGAACATCCGTCATTTTATTTTATGGACCATGGAGAAACCAGGGTTCAGGAAATGGATAACCTGATGCTTACCCATGGATGGAGAAGATTTGTATGGCAGGATGTGTTTACACAAAAGCCTATTCCGATTAGCTTTTCTCCTGAATGTTATGGCCATATTATCAGGGGTAAACTAGTTAACAATATTTCGGGTATGACCGATAAAGGTGTAACCACATTTCTCTCGGTTCCCTCTGCCCGTACGGAATTTCGCGTAACCGGCAGCGACAGCATGGGCCTGGTAAAATTTGAGGTACCCGGTTTTTACGGATCGGAGGAAATTATTCTTCAAACAGATCCAAAAGAAGATAGTACATCTCGTGTTGAAATATTAAGTCCTTTTTCTGACCGGTATGCAACCAGCAGGCTCCCCGAATACATAATGCCTTCTGTTCAATCCCCCAGTTTGCTGGATCAGTCAATTGCTGAACAGGTGCAACATAATTATGCCGGTAACAATCTGAACCGGTATTCTATGCAGCCGGTGGATACAAATAGTTTTTATGTAGAACCGGACGAAAAATATTATTTGGATAATTATACACGCTTTCAAACTATGGAAGAAGTAATCAGGGAATATGTAGTATCCACCAATGTAGTTCAGAGACGGAACCGGCTTCAATTATTCCTGGCCAATAAACCGCAAAGGGAATTTTTCGATGAAGCGCCTCTGATCCTGATAGACGGTGTTCCGTTTTTTGATGCCAATGAATTGTTCCAGCAGGATCCGATAAAGATTCGTAGAATTGATTTGATAAACAGGGAATATGCGATCGGTTATCAATCTTTTAATGGGATTATCAGTGTGACTACATATAAAGGAGACCTGAATGGGATCCGGCTGAATTCACATCCCATAGTTCTTGATTATCCGGGAATTCCGGAAAAGAGAGAGTTCTTTTCCCCAAAATATGAAACCGAAGATCAGATAAACAGCCGTATGCCGGACTACAGAACGTTGCTTTACTGGTCGCCCCGGATTTTAATGGGAAATGAAAATAAAAAAACCCTGAACTTTTATACATCGGACCTTCCGGGTAATTATGCTGCAGTAATAATGGGACTTTCAGAGGCCGGTATACCCGGCACCCAGACAGTTTGCTTCAAGGTAAAAAAATAATTGATGCGGTACGGTTGCTAATATTCCGTACGGAGGCAACAATTTTTATGAAATCCCGTTGAAAACCTGAACGGTGACAGGTGCTATAACCAACCCCATTTTAAGAGAACATAGGGAATTAATAAAAGAAATACGACATTTGGTATCGTTCGTCCCTTTTAAAATCTAGCCCTTTATCGCTGAATGAAACCGAATAAATTCTTACGGACTTTTTTATACACCTGTATTTTACTGGCATTCAGTGCGGGACTACGCGCTCAGACCGAAGATGGTAAAAAACTGATCTCTATCGAAAAAAGGCGTTTTGATGCCATGGTTCACAAGGATACTGCCCTTCTCAAAATCTTATTGGCAGATAGCCTGACCTTTATCCATTCGAGCGGCGTCATGGACAACAAAAATTCCTTTCTGAAGGATATTGGCACCGGACGTATTACCTATATGTTTATCATCCCTGAAAAACTAACTGCTACGGTGGATGGAAACTACGCCTGGATCATTGGAAGAGCTAACGTGCGGTTTAAACTGGCTGTTATGACAACCTCTATCGATCAATATATTAGTTTTGTAGAAGTCTATCATTTATACAAAAATCAGTGGCAGATGGTTTTGTGTCAGAATGCACGGATAGAAAATAATGCTCCTTATTACAATAATACCGTGCCTCAGGTGAAAAGCGGCTCCGTTCCCTCGATATATTAGTTTCAAAAAAAAAGCAGGTAAACACAAACGATGGATATATAATTTGCCCAAGGCCGGTAATGTTTATAATATTAATATGACCGATCCCTTAAATACCTGTTCCGATCCGTCTTTAAATTCGATGACAATAATATACACATAAGATTCTGCCGTTAGAGGCTTCCCGTTTTGACGACCGTTCCATCCAAAAACAGGATCATTTGCGGGAACATTTTTTTCCTGAAAAACGGCCATACCCCAGCGATCAAACACAGAAAAGCTCCGGATGATTTTTATATCCTGGCTGCCGATAACGTAAAAAACATCATTGCGACCATCTCCGTTGGGTGTAAATGCATTCGGAATATTCACCCTGCCTCCCGAAATACGATTCACCTGTCCATAACCTTTTTCCCTGCAGCCGTATTGATTTTGAACTACCAGTTCATATTGCTGACTGTAATTGGCTGTCGCAATCGGGTCAGGACAATTAGCACAGGATAGTGACTCAGGAGGTGACCACTCATAAGAAGCTGCCTGATCGGCTGATATGCCAAAATGAAGCGGCACCGGCGAACCCCGGAAAACAGTCGTATCAGAAGGAAAGACAGAAACGGAAAAGGGGGAGTAATTGAAATTGTCCGAATTGTTTGAATAGTCTTTTTCCAGATAGGTACTGTCAGATGGAAGTGTCAATGGTGCGGGGAGGCTGCTGTCGTTTACTACTGCGAAAAAATTTCCGGACATGACGCTGTCCAGATAACTTTCGTAGGATACCTGTTTTTTCTGATTATCCGTTTGAAGAGTAACAACCTGTTTGAGAAGATGCGCCGTATCAGTGGAAGGATTTCCTTCATAGAAGGAAATCGTTATGCCGTTTGGAACAATACCCGCCTGAAATTCGTTTTTCACTGTAAAGGCGCACAAAACGTGATTGTCACCGGCGCAGATCATGCTGTCGATATGGATTGTATAATCATCAACCGGAGGAACTTTTATAACAACCAGAGCGCTATCAATGCAATGATCACTGCTCGTCAGAATTACTTTCTTGGAGGTATTATCCTTACCGGCAGTGAAAACAGGGGCGGCACAATCAGTACAACTGAGCCCTTGCGGATCGCTCCATATAAAACCTGATACATTTCCCGGGCCGCCGGAGGCTGTGAGTTGAAGGGTATCATTATATATCACAGTGGCAGACGGAGGATTTATACTTGCCTTAAATTGAAAATTACTTGCGATGGCCATATTGTTGTCATAGTGTAATTCGGGAAGAGTAGTATTCGGAAGTTTTATCGGGATACTGTTGCCGCTATCATTTACAACAGCATAGATACGGTTTAGGCCGGTCCTTCCAACATTCAGTATTCTCTCGAAGCTGGCACAACAGGTTCCCTGAATAGCAGAAGGCAGCAGATATACTGTATCCAGTAATTTAGCTGCGTCTGTCGTTGGATCTCCATCATAAAAACTTATCGGAGTACCGGCAGGAATTGGCGCGTAACCGTTATTACATACCTGGAACCCCACTTTGATTTTTGTTTGTTCAAAACATTCCACCGTTCCTAATCCGATAACGGCATCCACTGTCGGATCGGAGACTGTAAATTTGAATTTTTCCGTGGTATCGGAACATCCGCCATTCTGTGCCACGAGCCAGACCGAATATTTACCGGGTGTTGCAAATATCTCATTCAGGTTAAAGTCGGTGCTGATCATCTGCGCTGGTTTGGTGGAGTCGCTGCTGCTGATCCACCATTGATAATTCAATGCGTTCACAGAACGGTTGGTGAATAAAATACTATCATTTAAAATCTGTTCTTTGGATGCGATGATTCTTTTGTCAGGATAAAATCTTGCCATCACGCCACATCCGACAATAACAGAATCGGAATAGCTGGCAAAACAGTTCTGATCAGAATTAAAAACCCTGAGGGAAACTTTATAATTTCCGGTTTGTGTGAAACTTTGAGAATACTCAGGACTATTCGTGCCCACAGGCTGATCATTGACGCTCCATTGAAAATTTGTTCCGCCGGAGGACATACTACTGAATTGAATTAAATCGCCTGCAGCAGGAAACCAATTGTTTCTTGTGAATGATACGTTTATGTTTTCAGAACATGGAGGATCACATTTATTTCCAGACGCCACACTATTGCGTGCTCCGTTTAGGGTGTTCCGCATTTTTACTGCCTGACCTACCGTAAAAGAATTGGTACATGGACCGCTGAAGCTCATAAAATTTGAATCCAGATCCGGCATATCTGTTGTAAAACCACTCAACGTATCTGAACTGCATGAATTTCGATACCCTGCGCATCCATTCCCTGGTCCGGATGCCGGCGGAGTGTCGCAAATACCATCTCCGTCTGTGTCGCAATTCGAATTTGTGCAAATCCCGATTACGAAAGTGTATTGAAGTCCCAGATAGAACCCCATCTGCATTGCCAGATCAGATCCAAATGCATTCGTAACGATT
>DASSGT010000664.1:0-2644 GCA_035693345.1 Puia sp.
TTCCAGGCTCCTCTGATTTTTCCATGGATTCCGGGTTGAACTGCCCGAAGACTCATCGCAAATCCGCTGTCGATATACTCCATATGATGCCAGTATCCGCCGGGCATGAAGAGTGTCTCACCATGGTCCAGAATCAGCTCATAACCCTTCGCCAGCCGGAGAGCGGGGAAGCGTTCGTAATCAATTTTGTTGTTGCCGGTATCGTAAAATTTTTCAAAATTCACCATGCTTAGAACCTCCCATGGTTTCCTGTACAATTTATGTTGTTCCTCATAGGGGAAAAGCAGGATACGTTTCTTGCCGATAAACTGGGTATGGAAAATGTGTGACAGATCAATATCAAAATGCATATGCGTAACGGATCCCTGGCCACCCGTAAATAACATGGGATATTTTTTTACAAAACCCTTACTGTATTCTTCCGGCCAGCAGAAATCCTCCAGAATGGAAGGGGCATGTTCAAAAATATTAAAGAGAAAAATCCTCCATTCGGCCGGGCCTTTACGGATCATATCAATATAGTCTCCAAATTTCATGTAGTCATCGGCAGTATTGACCGGCGTGTATGCATCGCTTTTCGAATTATTATAAATGCCTATCTGCTGATCGCCGAGTACTGCTTTAAAAAAATCCCAGTTCCATTTGCTATATGCGGGCCATTTTTTTGCCAGACCCGCGATTACCAGCGGTTTCAGCGGTACATAATAATTATTTCTGAAAACCTCCGGCGAAATACTTTCCACTCGGTCTACCGACCTCAACTGCATATGGGGATTTTTTGTAAAATTAATATAATCACAATTAAAGGATTTAAAGTTGCGGGATTGCATTCTTACATTGTGTCATGTTTTTGACAGTACATCCGCAAAATCCACAGGAAAGAAATATTCAGACCATTACTGAATGTCTTTTATCCGGGGGCATCATTATATATCCAACGGACACTATTTATGGCCTCGGTTGTGATATTTTTCAACATAAAGCCATTGAAAGGATTTGCCGGATTAAAAATATTGATCCGGCCAAGGCCCAGCTGTCATTTGTATGCTACGATCTCAGCGACCTGAGTATGTATACAAAAAGTATCTCTACGCCTTTATACCGGGTCCTTAAAAATCATTTGCCCGGCCCCTATACTTTTATTCTTCCGGCTAGCAAAATGGTTCCTAAAATTTTAAAAAGCAGAAAAAACAGTATCGGGCTAAGGGTGCCAAATAACCTGATCGCCCGAACAATTGTTCAAAGACTCGGTCATCCTGTATTAAGTACTTCTTTACCGGGTGAATGGGTGGAGGAATATACCGACCCGGAAATTATTTATGAGCAATTTAAAAACCAGGTGGATATCGTTGTGGATGGCGGACCTGGCAACATGATTCCTTCAACGATTATCGATTATACTTCGGGTGAAGCAGTGATCGCCCGCAAAGGAGCAGGGGTTTGGGAAGAATAAATTTTTACAAACTGCCTGTAGCATTTGCCTTTCTACATTCGATTGAATGATATCCTTATGATCATAATTCGGTTTCGAAAATCTCCATCTGGGTGGATGTAATATTGAAACTTTTTCTGTGATAGGGGCATAGTCCATGTGATTCAATGCCTTTCCGGTGTTCAGCTGTTCCATACCCCTTGTTATTGAACCAGCCATAATGCGGGTATTCGTAATGCAGTTGCCGCATATGATCGTCACGATAAGTTTTTGCCAGAATGCTCGCTGCAGCAATGGATGCATAAATACCATCCCCTTTGATCACGCACCTGTGTGGCACACGTTTGTATTTATAAAACATATGACCGTCGATCAACAGCAACTGGGGCTTTTTCTTTAATTTTTCAATAGCCAGATGCATTGCTTTAAAAGACGCTTTCAGAATGTTGATCTCATCTATTTCCTCATTCCCAACCTGTTCTACCGCATAGTCGATGGCATGCGCTTCAATATACGTGCGCAATTCATACCGTATATCGGCTGTGAGTAGTTTGGAGTCATTCAAAAGCGGATGAAAAAAATCCACGGGCAGGACAACCGCTGCTGCGAAAACGGGACCGGCAAAACATCCCCTTCCTGCTTCATCACAACCTGCTTCACGCAGGCGGTCCTGATAAAATGCTTTGAGCAACGAAATTTCTTTCGCCAAAAATAAAGCAATACATCGTTTTACAAAGAGTCGTTCGTAAATAGTTATCTACAGTGTGGATGAATTATTTTTGCCTGATGGTTAACTGGAAAATGCAGTCTGCCAATCGTTCAGTGGCGTATTGGGTGCTGGCAGGCACCGTGATGTTATTTATTCAGGTTTTACTGGGAGGTATTACAAGATTAACCGGCTCCGGACTTTCCATCACCGAATGGAATGTGATTACAGGTGCCATACCGCCAATTCATCATGAACAATGGCTGGAGGAATTCGCCAAGTATAAACAAACGCCTCAATTCAAACTTCTGAATGCGGATTTCAACTTATCCGACTTTAAATTTATTTTCTTCTGGGAATGGTTTCACAGGCTTTGGGCCCGCCTGGTAGGTGTAGTTTTTATCATTGGGTTTATTTTTCTTCTTTACAAAAGGAGATTGAAGGTTGAGATGATCATGCCCCTGCTTATTTTATTTTTGCTTGGCCTTTTGCAGGCTGTCATTGGC
>DASSGT010000665.1:0-4335 GCA_035693345.1 Puia sp.
CTACAAACCTGGCCAGATTTATCCCTTCCATTCCGGGATATGTATATGCACAAAAAGCGGACAGTCTCTATGTCAATCTTTTTATCAGCAGTCATGCAGATCTGATGATTGCGAATAAAAAAACAGAGATCATTCAACAAAATAATTATCCCTGGGATGGTAAATTGTCATTTACTATCAATCCCGCAGCTGCCAGTTCATTCAATCTGCTGCTGCGCATTCCCGGATGGGCAAGGAATGAAGCCATTCCTTCTACACTGTATCAATTCGAAAACAATTCCAATGCAAAACCCATAATCAAAGTGAATGGTCAGTCTATCGATTACTCCATCGAAAAGGGTTATGTTTCCATAAATAGAACGTGGAAGAAAAACGATCAGGTAGAGATGACACTCCCCATGGAAGTCAGGAAAATAGTGGCCAACCCAAAAGTTCCCGACGATATCGGAAAGATCGCCCTGCAACGCGGTCCGCTTCTTTATTGCGCCGAATGGGTGGACAATTTTGGCAAAACCAGCAATATCATTCTCAACACGAATTCACCTTTTACGAACGAGTATAAAGACAATTTATTAAATGGTGTCGTAGTATTGAAATCCGAAGCTTCAGCGGTAATCATAAAAAATGAAGAAGATCTTTCTACAGTAAAACAATCTTTTACCGCCATCCCCTATTATAGTTGGGCGAATCGTGGAAAGGGGGAAATGATGGTATGGTTCCCAACCAAAGTAAATGATGTTGAATTGCTGACTAAATAATCTTTGTTCTTCGCAGTTAGAATGAGGCGATTTTGTCCGGCACTCCATCCGGATCATTGAGCGCAACACCGCTGGAATGAATATTTTTTCCTGCAACAACCAAAATACCGGCTACATGGGGCGTGGCCATGGACGTGCCTCTCAGCCGCGCATATTGTCCGTTAAGATAAGTAGAAACGATTCGAACACCAGGAGCGGCATAGTCTACCACATCATTACCGAAATTTGAAAAAGAGGCAAATCTTCCGAGACTGTCAATCGCAGAAACGGTAAAAACATTGGGATTATTTACCCTGCCCGGGGAAAAAAGATTTGCTTTTTTGGAATCATTGCCGGCTGCAATGGCAAACAAAATTCCATCATTGGCCAGCGTAAGAACAGCATTGTCAAGAGCAGGTGAAATAGTATCAGTGCCCAGACTCATATTTACAACTTCTCCGGCCTTTGCGTGTTGTGCCACATAACTCAGCGCCCTGATCAGCTGACTGGTACTTCCTTCGCCGTCGTTGTTCAATGCTTTCAGTGCAATGATTTTTGCACCCGCAGCAACTCCGACTACACCAAAGGAATTATTTAAAGCACCGATGATTCCCGCCACATGCGTGCCATGCCCGTTATTGTCTTCAAAAGAAGTTTCGTTTGTTACGAAACATTTGCTCAGCACAGTATCCACATCCAGATCTGGATGATCGGTATCTACGCCCGTATCGATGATCCAGACCCGTTTTCCGGTTCCGTCACCAACGCCAGTTCGCCTCGCACCCCATTGCACGCTGGAAGGAGAAACGATCTCGAAGCAGCCCTTATCCAGTTTGATCACCCGGTCCTGCTCTACAAGCTCTACATCATTGTCCTGTTTTAATGCCAGCGCCTGATTTTGAGACAGCCGGGCAATGAATCCTGAATGGATATTATTAAAAACCGCAACCTGCTGGTTCCTTTGAATTGCATAACGACTTAAAATATTGTTAACAGTGGTCGTGGCCTCGCCCAGCGTCTGCGTAGAACCGCTTTGAATATTCGCGCTCCGTAACATGACAATATAATTGGAATCGACCGGTTCGGAAAAAAGATGAATCGGATCGTCGCAGACAGGCGCGGCGCTCTGACCCATTTTTACTGTCTGATCCGTCTTCCGGCATCCTCCGGAGATCAGGATGCAGGCCGATAGCAGAAAGGCGGTAAATGCTGTGGTAATTTTCATATCTGGTTCAATCAAATTATATACGCAACCACAACGACAATGTTTCAAAGAAATTGTTAATGTACAGGGGTATTCCCCTTTGGATTTCATTAACGTGCTCCATCGTACGAATAGAAACAGATTGCACCACCGCATCAGAACCCGGGAATACTTTTCAATAAACTGAAGATGATTAATTATTTTAGCATATAACCAAACTGCCAGGCCGGGAAATTCCTTTATTATGGAAGTACATCACCACGCTGATCTTCATCATAAGAAGAAACACTTTAGGGAGTATTTTTTGGAATTCCTGATGATTTTTCTGGCCGTTACGCTGGGCTTTCTGGCTGAGAATCTGCGCGAGCATATAACAAACCGTGCAAAGGAAAAAGAATATATCAGTGGATTCATCCGGAATTTGCAGGACGACACATCAGTCATGCGGCACGTCATCGATTTCGACAGCGTACAAGTGGGCAAAATTGATATTTTTTTACGTTTGCGTCACGCCGATATGAAACTGGATAGTAATCGCAAAAACTTTTACTTTCTTGCTTATAATACTTTTTACAATTCTGCATCATTTACAAGCAATAATGCCACATTGCAACAATTGAAAAGCACCGGCGACTTCCGGCTCATAAAAAAAGATCACGTATCGGATAGTTTGTCAAAATACGATACGGAAATTCAGGGTATCGCCAGTCAGACAAACTATTATACAGAATATTTCAAAGATGTCCTGTCGAGGCTGGACGAGTTGACGGATATGTCACTATATGCAGATACCTCCTATATGAAAAACGGGAAATTTACCGGCAAAATAAGTCCGGAATTAAATACAGATAATAAGCAGCTTCGTACTTTTTTTAATAAAGTTTTTGACTTCAGAGTAATTACGAGCTCTTATGCCGAAAGCTACTTAAAGCCTGAACTGGACAATGCTACCCGCCTGATCTCCTTTTTAAAAAAGGAATATGGATTAGAAGATGAATAAAACATAGTCTGCCTCTGCATAATTTTACCTTATGAAAATGGTGGCCATTCTGATTTGTGTTTTTATCATGTTGAATGGCATCCAGGCTCAAACCAAAAGTGATTTTTCGTTAAAGGATTCGCTGGACGGCTCTTTTGATATGAGCGACTATATTATCAACGCGCACGGGTTTATTCCTGTTCCTTATGTAATCACAGAGCCTGCATTGGGAGGATTTGGTCTTGCTGTAGCTCCGGTTTTTATAAAAAGACGGCCTCCCATCATCGATTCCATCAGGGGAAAAGAATATCAGGTACCTGTCCCTCCGGATATCACAGGGGGCGTGGCTGCTTACACTGCAAATAAAACATGGTTGCTGGCCGCCCTTCGTTCCGGCACCATAGTTAAATACAGGATCAAATACCGGATCGCAGCAGGTTATGCAAATATTAACCTGGCTTTTTACAGAACCCTTCCCCGGACCGGTAAGGAGAAATATGAATTTAATTTCAGATCCGTGCCTTTATTTGTCCAGGCAATCAAACGAATCGGATTTTCTCATTGGTACGCCGGATTGAACTATATGTTTCTGAAATCTCAGGTGTCCTACACGGGCACATTACCGTCTTTTGTAAAACCGCTGGAATTAAACAGCCTCGTAAGTCAGCTGGGCGCAGTGATTGAACTGGATAAAAGAGATAATGTTTTTACACCGGACAGCGGTATGAAAGTACACTTTGAATCCATCTACTCAGGAAAGCTCGTTGGTAGTGACTACGAATTCTGGAAATTAAATTATTATCTGTACGCATATCGGATGCTTTCACCGAATGTCGTTTTGGGATTGAGGCTGGATGGTCAGCAGGCACTGGGAACACCTCCGTTTTATCTGCTTCCCTATGTTACTATGCGTGGAATCCCTATTGCAGAATACCAGGGGAATGCCGTTGTACTGGCGGAACTGGAAACCCGTTGGGATTTTACCAGAAGATGGAGCGCTGTATTTTTTGGAGGATCTGCCAAGGCTTTTAATGAATGGAGCGATTTCGGAAGCTCACCATATATTTTTAGTTATGGTACGGGTTTCCGTTATCTGCTGGCAAGAAAATTCAAATTAAGAGTTGGTATTGATATCGCACACGGCGCCGGAGCCTGGGCCTATTATATAGTGTTCGGAAGCAACTGGCAGAAGTAAACGCCTGTTGATAAATAACATTCCGGTTGGGATCTCAAATCATTTTTCTTTCTCCATTTCTTCGTAACTTTTAAGTTCTTAGCGGAAATTCTAAAAAAGGCTCCTGTTAGCTGGCATATCACCTGATCTCCCTGGAAATTTTTTGTAAACAGGACGATGTTCGCTCATTTCAAAATTCTTTAAATATATTTTATGGAAAGTAAAAGATTGCAGGAAGCCC
>DASSGT010000666.1:0-3730 GCA_035693345.1 Puia sp.
CGGAACTGAGAAATAATCCTGATTTAATATTGCGAGATCAGCGTATTGACCCGGTTCAATTTTCCCTTTCACTTTTTCTTCGCCGCTAAACCAGGCGCTGCCGCTCGTATATAATTGGAGCGCTTCAAATCGTGACAAGGTATCTTTCGCCGGCCAGAACTGATAGCCACCGATTGTTTTGCCTGTAACGGCCCAGCACAAACTCATCCATGGATTGAAAGTGGATACCCTCGTCGCATCTGTACCGAGGCCTACAGGAATCTTTTTTTCAAGCATTTTCCGAATGGGTGGAATCTGACCCGTTGGTTCGCCATACATCTTCTGATATAATTCTCCCTGGTAAAACATTCTGCATTGCACGGCAATCCCGCCACCCAGATTCTTCACGCGGTCCATTTGGGCATCGGAAATGGTTTCTGCATGATCAAAAAACCAGCGCAGTCCATTGAACGGAATTTGCCTGTTTACTTTTTCAAAAACATTCAGCATACGGTCGATGGATTCGCCATAGGTGGCATGTATTCTGAATGGCCAGCGATTTTGCACAAACATTGTAATGATTGGTTCGAGTTCGCTTTCCATTTTATCTGATAATACGATCCGTGGTTCGAGGAAGTTTTCGAAATCCGCTGCACTGAGTACAAGACTCTCACCTGCGCCTTCCGCCAGATAACCATTTACCATAAACATATTGTCGTTGGTGTTAAGCTTAGTAGTACTCATCCATTGCTGGAAATCCTTTAGTTCCCTGCCGGGTACCTGGGCATACAAATAATAGCCGGAGCGAAGTGTAAGCTTCCCCTGCTTTGCGAGTTCCAGTGCCACCGTATAGTCATCGGGATAATTTTGAGAACCCCCTCCCGCATCTATTATGCTGGTTAGGCCCAGTCTGTTCAGCTCCCTGTAGTATTGCAAGGTGGAATTGATTCTTTCTTCATGATTTAATTTGGTTGTGAGGCCAAGGGTCATGTAGATCGCCGTTGCTTTTGTTTTGGCATAGAGCATGCCGGTGGGTATGCCGTTGTCATTTAGTTCCACGAGACTTCCGTCATATTTTGTGTCCTTATTATATCCCAGGATTTCGATTCCTTTTTTATTCAGGAATGCCTTGCCATACAGGTAGGTGATGTACACCGGCTTATCCGGAACTGCGGCGTTTATCTCTTCAAGTGTGGGCAGTCGTTTCTCTTCAAACTGGAATTCATTCCAGCCGCCCACCACTTTAATCCAAACACTATCGGGCGTTCTTGCGGCTTGTTCTTTTAGCATCTCCATCGCCCTTTTCAGTGATGTGACGCCATCCCATCTCAGTTCGCTGTTATAATTCAAACCTTCACGTATGGCGTGATGGTGACTGTCATTCAATCCGGGAATAACCGTCTGACCTTTTGCATCGATTAATTTTGTCGCCGCATTTTTGTATGATGACAATATTTGGGATGAACTCCCGGTTGCCAGAATGATACCATTCTTTACAGCTACAGCTTCCCGGAATTCCCCCGGGGCGGTCATAGTAGCAACCTTTCCATTGTAAATGATAAAATCTGCATTGTTCTGGGATGATGCGGTCATTCCAATCGCCAGAACTGCTGCCAGGAAAATAAAATGTTTCATCTTCCTTTTTTTAATGAGTGAGCATTTCATGTGCGTACTGAACGCCGATACCATAAGTACCCCCGTATTTTTTAATCAGGTCGGTGACTGCTTTGTAGGTTTCACTTCTTGCCCAGTCGCGCTGTAGTTCCAGCAAATATTGGATGGAGGTCATGGTTTTAACGCCAGCCTGCATCATACGATTGATCGCCATCTCATGCGCCTCTCTGCTCATGTCTCCAGCCGCATCAGTGATTACATATACATCATATCCTTCTGCCTTTGCCGATAAAGCCGGTTCTACAATACATACACTGGTCCACAAACCGGTAAATACAATTTTCTTTTTGTTCTTCCCTGTAATGGCCTTGTATGTATTTACGTCTTCCCAGGTATTCATGGTTGTCCTGTCTATATAACCACTTGCCGGATAGAATTCAGTTAATTCAGTGAATACAGGGCCACTGAAAGATTTTGCGCTGGCGGTTGTAACAACCGTAGGGACATTGAATATTTTTGAAGCACCAGCTACAATACCTACGTTATTCCGCAATTCGTCCATGGCAATGTTCTTTGTTGCAAAACCCATCTGACTTTCCAGATCAATCATTACGAGTGCATGATTGGTTGGAGTGAGCAATTCTGAAGATGGTGTTTGTGCGTTTGCCTTTCCGGAAGCGAGTATTAATATTGAAATACTCATACCGGCCAAAAAGATTTTTTTCATTTTTCTATTTTTAATAATTATTAGGTAATTGCGGATGATTTGCATTTCATCTTCCACTGTTGGCAAAATTATTTGCAGCGAAGGCGGAAGTCAATGAACAGATTAGGGAAGGCTATGTATATTCTACTTAAAAAATATTTTTTAAATCCTGATGACTATTTTTTGCAATGAGAAATTGTAACTCTATTTTCCAAAACCTTTATATGGAGGATAATTCTGTACCATATAATCAGCATAATCCACTCCGGTTCCGACGCCGGTGTATTTAATTCTCCACTCCTGAATATGAGCTCTGATAACCGGGTCCAGATTATCTTTTCTTCCGTAGTCACGAATCACTTCAAATGCGTAGCTTGTTGTACTCTGCGGGATGGCACCCGCCTGTATCATGCGCTGAATGGCTCTTTCATGAGATTCTTTGCTTATGGCCGCCGATGCATCGGATATAAAATATACTTCATAACCGGCTTTCAGTGCCGAAATCACTGGGTACGCCAGACAAACATCTGTCCAGAGTCCAGCAAAGACAAGTTTTTTATTGCCCGTTGCAATCACTGCTTCGCGGGCCTTATCATCTTCCCAAAGATTCAGGGTGGTGCGGTCATACAACGGCTCATCAGGATAAAATTGACGCAGTTCCATCAGTATGGGACCGGCAAAAGTCTTCTCACCGATGGTGCTCAGAATAACCGGAATCTCATACATTCTTGAAAAATATCCTAAACAGGCCAGGTTGTTTCGTAATTCCAGCTTGGACGTTGACTCCGTGGGGAAAGTCATCTGCCCTTCATGGTCAATCATGATCAGCGTATGATTCAAAGGGTTTAAAAACTCCGGACTCTTATAATCTACCCCGGAGAATCGTTTGCGATAATTGGTATTTGGAATACTAATGCTTTCGTTTGACATGCCATTTGATTTTTTCAAAATTAGCAGCGGGCACGAGCGAAGTCAATGAACGAATTAGGGAACGCAATGTATATTCTACATCAAAATGACATATCAATCTCAGGACCCGGGCTCATTGATGGGATAAGTGTCTGCACTTCGTAGAATATACATTGTTTCCCTTCATCCGAACATTGTCTTCGTGGTTTGCTGAAAGTAGCTTTGTCGTATTTCAACATTAAATTGACTCATATGATCAGGAGTACTATCAGACATCCATGGTTTGTCCCGATATCACGGCATACTCATTTATTATTTGCCGTGTTGGTCTGTTTCTTTTCCGGCACAGCTTTAAAATCTTTTTCTCAGACAAATTCTGTCAACACAACTGTAAAACAGACGCCGGTTGGTACTTCGAAAATCTGGGGACAGATAGACGGTATCAGCATTGAAGGCATCGTGCAGGGTCCTGCCACTGAAGTCGCTCCACTTCAGGTAGCCTGTGTTTTTGAATACACTGAA
>DASSGT010000667.1:0-2466 GCA_035693345.1 Puia sp.
TGCACCCTTAATTTACCTGAAAAACTTTACCATGGCAAAATATACAGCCGGCGTTTTATTCGGAGAAGAATTGCAAGCCCTTTATGAAGATGCAAAAAACAATGAATTTGCCGTACCGGCAGTAAATGTAACAGGAACAGACACTATCAACGCGGCCATGGAAGCGGCAGCCAAAGTGAATTCGCCGATTATCATACAATTCTCGAATGGAGGCGCTCAATTCGTTGCGGGTAAAGGAATGCCGAATGATAAATTGCAGGCCAATATTTTTGGTGGCGTCTCCGGCGCTTTGCACATCCATACCCTGGCAAAATACTATGGAATTCCGGTTGTCGTACATACTGATCATGCTTCAAAAAAATGGTTGCCCTGGATCAGCGGATTACTGGATCAGGGCGAGGCTTATTTCAAAGAAAAAAAACGACCCCTGTTCAGTTCACATATGTTGGATTTATCCGAAGAACCTTTGGAAGAAAATATCCACACTTCCGTTGAATTTTTTGAAAGAATGAAACCACTGGGCATGGCCATCGAAATAGAGTTGGGAGTAACGGGTGGCGAGGAAGACGGTGTGGATAATAGTGGTGTTGAGAATGATAAACTGTATACACAGCCTGAACATGTAGCTTATGCATACACGGAATTAAGTAAGGTAGGGCGTCTGTTTGGCGTGGCTGCTGCTTTCGGAAATGTGCATGGTGTTTATAGTCCGGGAAATGTTGAGCTTCGTCCGGTCATCTTAAAAAATAGCCAGGATTATATTCAAAAAGAATTGAAAACAAAACCAAAGCCGGTTTATTTCGTATTCCACGGCGGCAGCGGATCGCCCCAATATCAAATACGTGAAGCGATTGGTTATGGCGCAATCAAGATGAACCTGGATACGGATCTGCAATGGGCATTCTGGGAAGGTGTTCAAAAGTATTATAAAAAGAACGAGCCATACCTGCAGGCCCAGTTGGGCAATCCGGAAGGTTCTGAAAAACCCAATAAGAAGTTTTATGATCCGCGCGTATGGCTCCGTAAGGGAGAAGAAAGTTTTATCAGCCGTCTGCAGACAGCGTTTGAAGATTTGAATTGCATCAATCGGAACGCCTAATAAGCGTAAAGCTGAAAGCGTAAAGCATTTTTGAGGTAAGGTGAATGGATTATAGTATTTTCTATATCTGTTTACCTTTTTTTACGCTTCATATTCATTTCCCGTCGAGATATTTACCACTCAACATTTCAGATAAACCATTCACAAAGCTTTAAGCTTTGCGCTTTATGCTTTAAGCATAATAATCTATTTTCATCTGATGAAACAATTCTATTGTCTGATTATCAGCCTGGCTTTCACCGCCTTTTGTTTTTCGCAACAGATACCCGCCAACCCAAATAACAAAAAGAATGACAGCACATCAAAACGTGCAACCACTGTCCCCGCTAAAGCATCACCAAAACCATACAAGGAAGTAATCACCGATAAGGCTGTAACACAAATCGGACTATTTACTGTTCATAAAGTAGATGACAAATGGTATTTTGAAATCGCCGATTCCATTTTCAATCGCGAAATACTGGCGATCACCCGTTTTGTAAAATCTCCCGCTGGCAGCCGTTCCTATGGCGGAGAAAAAGTGAATGAGCAAACCATCCGATGGGAAAAAGGTCCGTCAGAGAATATCTTCCTGCGTGTTATGACAATTGTAAGTGTGGCGCCTGATTCCACGCAACCGATTGCACAGGCGGTCAGGAATTCTAATGTAGATCCTATAGCGGCATCTTTCGATATCAAAGCCTATGGCAAAGATTCAAATAGTGTGGTGATAGATGTGACTGATTTTTTCAAGCTGGATAATCAACCGGTCAGCCTCGGACCGGACGTAAAAAGACGATATGGCCTGAGTGGAATTGCAAGTGATCGTTCCTTTATTTCCGTTATCCACAGCTATCCGCTGAATACTGAAGTACACACCATCAAAACATTTAACGCTGGTGCATCGGCAGGCGGAAACAATTTTGGCAGTTCAACCAGTTTGCCTGCAGCAGATGCTGCAGGAGTTGTTTCCATGGAACTGAATAATTCATTTGTTATGCTACCGGCCATTCCGATGCGTAAAAGATTATTTGACCCGCGCGTTGGATATTTTGCAAGCGAATATTCTGTCTACACCGAAAATTCACAGAAAACCAAAACAAATACTTTCATTAGCCACTGGAGGCTGGAACCGAAAGACGAGGACCTGGCCCGATGGAGAAAAGGCGAACTCGTCGAGCCGAAGAAACCCATTATTTATTATATTGATCCTGCTACACCAAAACAATGGCGCCCCTACCTAATTGCGGGTATCAACGATTGGCAATCCGCATTCGAAAAAGCGGGATTCAAGAACGCAATTATGGGTAAAGAATGGCCGGAAAACGATACCATCAATCTGGAAGATGCCAGGTTTTCCTTTATCCGGTATTTTGCTTCCGATATAG
>DASSGT010000668.1:0-2875 GCA_035693345.1 Puia sp.
AACAGTGATTGAACGCATCACCCGAAATATTCAAAAAGAATGTCCGACCATTCAGCAGATATTTATGGTGCCGGTCAGATAAACAAACCGACTCAATCATTCATTTCCCAATGGATCTATGCTGCTGGTCTCCACCATCAGCATAACGGTTTTCTCTATGGCCCTGGTTTTATGCATCACTCCTTTCGGAATCGTCGTACCCGTCATCGGTGGCAGTTCAATAGTTTTCCCCTCGAGGTCAATAAATAATCTGCCCGACAACACAAAGAAAAACTCATCGTCAACATCATGTTTGTGCCAGTGATATTCTCCCTGAACAATACCCAGTCGGACGGCGCTGTCGTTTACTGTTGTAAGGGTCTGGTTAAACCATTTTTCTTTGTTTTCTGCAATAATGGCCGGCACGTCAATCAGCTCCAGATTACCATATTTTACATCCATTTTCTGCACGTACTGATAAGTGTTTGACATTCTATTACTTTTTAAATGATCGTTTCAATTCATTTTGATCCACGATATACCAATCGTTGTCCACGAATTCTGCATACGGCAATTTACTTTTCACCCTCCGGCTGGAGGAGAGACTTTCCGGCAATCCTGATCTTTCCAATTCCAATTCTTCGGATTCTCTGAGGTTCCCGAGAACATACCAGCCATCTTCATAATTTGATTTTAGTATCTCATCCGGAGAACCCCTTACAATCAGATCTCCGTTTTCAACACGTTTAATCAGTTCATTGTCTATCGGTAACATATCCATTTATTTCTTATCAAAAGTTAGCCTAAATTTTATATTGAACCCGGTTTCAAATGGATTAAATTTGAAACAAACTCTTTATATGGAATCAACCGGAACAAAAACTATCCTGTTTATGACAGGTGCATTTGTTGGCAACAATTGCTGGGATGCATGGAGAACTTATTTTGAAGAAAAAGGATACAATACATCGGCCCCACCCTGGCCTTACAAAGACGCAACGGTCACCGAACTCAGATCAAGGCACCCGCATCATGATAAAGAACTCGCGAGACTGACGATCGAAGAACTGCTGACCCATTATGAAAATATTATCAAATCGTTGCCCGAAAAACCCATTCTGATCGGTCATTCTTATGGAGGACTGATGACGCAGATATTTGTCAATCGTGGACTGGCGGCAGCCGGCATTGCTATTCATCCCGTACCGCCACTCGGAGTGTTCCCCTATGAATTTACTTTTCTGAAAGCCGGTTGGAAATCACTCGGTGTGTTTACGGATCTGGACGAAACCTACATGATGTCGTTCGAAGACTGGCAATATGCATTTGTGAACGGGATGCCACTGGAAGAACAAAAGGCCGCTTATGATACTTACACTATACCGGAATCCAAAACAGTTTCAAGAGGCGCTTTATCGGGAGCCGCAAAAGTCGATTTTAAAAAACCTCATGTCCCTCTATTAATTACAGCCGGCGATACCGATCATATTATTCCCGCTCATCTGAATCACCGGAATTTTAATGCCTATGAAACAGAGGGATCTGTAACAGACTACAAGGTATTTTCAGGCAGAAATCATTTTGTTCTCGGCCAGCCAACATGGAAAGAAGATGCTTCGTTTATTAATGATTGGATTACAGACAGGGTGAAGAATAAAATTACCAAAGAAGAGGAACTGCTCGCTGGAAATTAACCGTTTAACTGTAAAATCTTCACTGATTTAAAACATCATCTGCCGCCCGGACCATGGTCTAATCCATATGGCCCGGGCGTTTTTTATTCAGGAAACAGTAACTTTATAACATCCCTGATCTCCAAAACAACCATTTATGAAACGTCTGCTGCATGTTTTATTATTCCTGATTTTTTCTTTCAGCCTTCATGCACAAACTCCTGCCAAAACTGATGTGATCACGAAAATAAATGGTGAGGAACTATCAGGTAAAGTGATTGAGATTACTGACAATGAAATAAAGTTTTCTTATCCCGGCGAAACGCTGGTTTACACGTTTAAAAAAACCGAAATCAGGAAGATCGATTATGGTAGTGGCAGAACCGAAATATTCAATAATTCAAATACTTCGGAGACGAAAGTGGCAGCACCAACGACAGAAAAAGCGGCTTCAAAGGAAAGCCCATCCGCAGATCACAGCAACCGTGTTGCTATACTTCCCTTTTCATACATCACGGACGGGCAGGCAGCACCCGATGCCCTCAGTGAGAAAGCCCAATCCGCCTGTTATTCCTACCTGACCAAAAATGCGCGCACGCGTCAAATTCTGGACCCGCGTACGACCAATACGCAATTGTTCAAGGCGGGCGTTCACAAAGACAATATGAAAGGTTATACGATGGATGATCTCTGTAAAATACTGGGTGTTGAATTTGTTGTGGAAGGTGTGGTCACAGTGAATAAATCCGGTGTAAGCAGCCATCAATCCAAAACCACTGAGAAGTCGAATGATGGGAGTAAACAAACTTCTGCACATGGCACAGCCGAACAGGAATATGAAACTACGGTATTGCTGTCCATCTACAATGATAAAGGCAGTTCTGTTTTTAATCAGGACAGAAAATCAATTCTGAGCGGGCAGGGCGCTTACAAAAGCACGATTGAATATCTTCTGAAAAGATCTCCCCTGTATTCAAAATAATTTTTAAAGATCACCAACCCACATAGTCAGGCGGTTTGAAACCATTGATTCGAAGATATACTATTAACTGAGCGCGGTGATGTGTCTGATGGTCATTCAGCAGATTCAGAATCTGCAATTTATTCATTGGTTTGATAAAAAAAGATACAGTGTCCGCCAGATGGCCCGGTTTAAATTTCTCCAGCGTAGTGATCGCATAATCGTAAACCGTATTTAAAACTTTTATGGTCGCTTCTTTATC
>DASSGT010000669.1:0-3803 GCA_035693345.1 Puia sp.
AAAAAAAATGGAAGGCTTCATTTCCGGGCGCAGGATTCGATCACTGGTTTGTAAGCGATGAATTTAACAGGATGTACCAGGTGGAAAGTACAATATCTTCCCTGGCAAAAATATTTGCCGTGCTGGCGATCCTGATAACGATTTTAGGCGTTTTAAGTCTGGCTTCCTATACTGCAGAGCAGAGAACAAAGGAAATTGGAATCAGAAAAGTACTTGGTGCGGGAGACAGGCAGGTAGTTGCACTTTTTGCATCTGTTTTCGTCAGAATATTTATTGTGGCGAGTCTGGTCGCCATACCCGTTTCATGGTATTTTGCATATAAATGGCTGCAGGGATTTGTATACCGGATTTCAATCAGTCCGTTGATTTTCTTATTCAGTCTGATCGGATTATTACTGGTTACATTGCTGACGGTCAGTTATGAAATATGGAAATCTGCCAGGGCCAACCCGGTTACAGCACTACGTACGGAGTAAACGACTCTGAAAATGAAGTCAATACATTCATAAAGTACCTGCTTACGAGGTTTCAGATTTAGATAAAGCCAAGCAACATTTAACCCGGCATGGCGTTATTTTTACCGGAATCCAAGCTAAACTCTTATGAAATACTTTTTGTGCCTGGTATTTATAGTTGCCGGCCTCCTCAGCTTCGGCCAGTCTGCCGCACCAGATCATTATGTTATTCTTCCATTGGATACGGCCATTTATACGACATTACCGCAGGACTGTACACAGGCCACTTTGAATAGTGATGATTTTGCCAATATTGACAGAGTACTTTCCTTTTGTGTAAATAAATATAACCGCTCGCAAACCACTGTTTACAGACAAATCGTCAAAAAACTCCCTGACCAGGATCTGAATATCAATGATTATGTTATTGACCTGAAACGATATTACCGCCAGTATATCGTTGTATATAACAAGAAGGGTGAAAAGGAAGTGTGGGTCAATTGTTTTTGTAATATTAAATCGCTGGACAACTGGCGGGAAAAGGCAGTGATTGTCATGGGTGGAGGGAATTGCTTTTTTAATGTACGCATAAATCTTACCAGGAAATCTTTTTCTGATTTTATGGTGAATGGGCTTGCATAATATTATCCGGCGGCATCAATCATCAGGCAGGTATGAGTACAACAAATTCGGTAAACGCACCTTCTGTGGAATGTACGCTGATTTCTCCGGCATGCGCTTTTATAATATCATACGTTAATGACAGGCCAAGCCCGGTTCCCTGACCGGTCGGTTTGGTTGTGTAGAATGGCTGAAATATTTTGTCCTGGATTTTTTGATTTATACCGGTGCCATTATCTTTTATTCTTATTTCGACCTTGTTACCTGTCATTTTGGTCTGAATAGAAAATTCAGGTTGATATCCGTTTAAAAGCTGCTTCTTTTTTTCGTTCATCGCATAAAATGAATTGGTAAAAAGATTGAGGAAAACCCTTCCCAGATCAGATGAAACTACACGAATATTTTTGATCTGACTGTCATAACCGGTATGAATGACCGCGTTAAAAGAATTTTCTTTTGCGCGAAAACCGTGGTAGCTGAGCCTGAGGTATTCTTCCGCCAGTGCATTGATATCGGTAGATTCTTTTTCACCCGAATTGCTTCTGCTATGTTGCAGCATCCCTTTGATGATGGCATCCGCCCGCTTACCGTGCTGATTTATTTTCAATTCGTTCGCACGGATTTCGTGTAAAACTGCTATCGACTCTTCCCGGTTTCCATTCTTTAATGTCTGTTCTGCTTCGTCCAGAAGTTCGGTATTAACCTCAGAAAAATTATTCACAAAGTTCAGCGGGTTTTGAATTTCGTGTGCGATGCCGGCAGTGAGTTCTCCCAGTGAAGCCATTTTTTCTCTTTGTACCAATTGGGCCTGCGTCAGTTTGAGATCATCATAAGCTTTTTCAATTTTTATTTTATCCCTTTGTTTCTGGCGGTTATTCCTGTAAAGAAGAAAAGCTACCAGCAGAAAGATGCTCAATACCGTCGCCAATGTGTAAATCCTTGCCCTATTTTTGTTTCTTTCTTCAGCAGCTGTAATTTCCTGTTGCCGCTGAACTTCGTTAAATGCAAACTGCTGGAATTGTTGTCCCTTGCTCTGATTGAAAACACTGTCTTTTGCCGCTGCCATGATCTTTAAATATTTCAGGGTGCTGTCCGGATTATTTTCTGATTCATAAACCCTGGTGAGTACCCTGCTGGCATCGAGTGTATAATCGCCAAAATTATGATCCTGGCATAAACGAAGAGAAATCTTTCCATAATGGATTGCTGAATCTTTGAGATTCATTTTATCAAAGAGATTCGCCAGATTGTTATAATTTCTGGCCAGGAAATAGAAGTTATTATATTGCCGGCTTTGTTCAATACCAAGCCGAAAATAACCTTCGGCCACCTCATATTTTTGTAATTTTTGATAGACGCTTCCAATTGCGCCGCAGGCCAGTGAAAAAAATCTACGTACATCTTTTCTTGAGTGCAGTCCGAGTTCGTATCCGCGGGTAGCATACCATAGAGCCGAATCATTTTGATTTAGGGCAATATACAGGTTGGCCATTTGCGAATAAGCGAAATAAACATCATACTGCGGCAGACCGGCCTCACGCTGGCTCGACATGGCCTGATAAAATAATTCCCGTGCTTTTGGATAATCACGCATCTCCAGGTTGAGCAATCCCAAAAAATAGTACGGAATGGTGACAGTCCCTTTTATGCTTTTGAATTCTTCACCTATTTTTTTAATATTTAACGCAGCTTCCAGGGCCTTCGGATAATTCCCCTGGCAGTTAAAAGCAAAAAACATGCTTCTGTAACCAAGGTATTTTCCAAAAGAATATTTTATTTTTTCAGACAGACGTAATACCTGTGTGGCATATAACAAACTGCTGTCAAACTGAAGGAAGCCATAATAATCTGCGATGGAACTGAGTGCCCTGACTCGCGATGTATCTTCATTTCTGGCATTTTTCAACTGGTCCTTAAGACTATCCAAATAATGGTTTTGACCAAAGACAGAGGCACAAATAGAAACGGACAATAAAAAAGTGAAAATGTGTTTCATTAAAAAGATTTACATGACACCATTCAATTTCTCATCCGGTAAGTCATGCTGGTTGTTAACAGGTTAAGTTTCGGGTAAATTTATATGCATCGCCCACTGAAAACGTACTCTTAAATTACTACATTAGTGTTACTCTACGCTAAACATGAGCGATTTAGCCCGACCTGTTTCTCCCGGACTGCCCGGGAAATTTTGAAAACTCTTTAGAATAAGTAGAAAGCGCCCAATTTGGGCCGGGCGGTCGTTTATATATTTTAACCTGCATTCATATGAAAAGATTGGTCTTTATTCTGATCATATTGTTAAGGATCTCCAGAGCCGATGCCCAGGCAGATATTGGTTCCGCTTTTGTAAATGATAATTATGCGGACAGTCTGATAAGACAGGTGCAGGAAGGTAAAGACGATACAACCAGGGTCAAATTATTCATTGCACTGGGTGATTACTATACATTTATCAGGCAGGATAGCTCGATTTTCTATTTCGTTCAGAGTATTGAGCTGGCAGAAAAAATAAACTATCCCAATGGCAGCTATTCCGGTTACGCAAAAATGGCCTTTGTGCTGAATACGGCCAGCAATTATGGTAAGGCACTGGAGATGGCTTTGAAAAGCCTTCGGATTGCGGAGAAATTCCAAAATAGCAGACAGGAAAATATGGCCAGGAGTTATAATCTGATGGGACTGATAAACCGTAGAAACGGCTATGACACAGTGGCCCGGGATCAGTGT
>DASSGT010000670.1:0-3542 GCA_035693345.1 Puia sp.
TCGCATGCCTCCCAATTAGTCATCAAAAGTAAAGATTCAGCAATTACCCCGCTTTCTATTATTTTCCCATCATCTTTTGGGAACAAACTTTAGATTTGTTCATACAGGGATTTGTAAATGGAGGAAAATGCCGCAGATCAATGAAGAATAGTCAGTATTCAGATCTTTCACTCAGCGAAGTGCATGGATCTATCGAGGTAAAAAGCACCGGTCCGCGCTGGAAGCAGATTTTTTCCTTTTTTGGCCCCGCTTATCTGGTGAGTGTGGGTTATATGGATCCGGGTAACTGGGCTACCGATATCGCAGGGGGAAGCCAGTTCGGGTACCGTCTGCTTTGGGTACTATTGATGAGCAACCTTATGGCCCTTCTTTTACAGGGGCTCTCTGCCCGTCTGGGGATCGTTCGCGGCAGGGATCTCGCACAGGCCAACCGGGAAACCTATCCCCGTCTGGTGAACTTTTGTCTTTATATTCTTGCCGAAATTGCCATCACAGCCTGCGACCTGGCGGAGGTGCTTGGCATGGCCATTGGTATTCAATTACTTACAGGATTACCACTCATATACGGTGTTTGCATCACTGCTCTGGATACCTTCCTGCTTTTATTTCTTCAGAAACTGGGTATGCGAAGAATGGAGGTATTTATTCTAAGTCTGATCGCAATTGTGGGAGTTTCTTTTTTTATTGAAATTTTCCTGGCAAAACCTGCCCTGGGTGAAATCAGCAGGGGCCTGATACCTTCACTTCCGGGCACCGCTGCTTTATATGTGGCCATTGGAATCATTGGCGCTACTGTAATGCCTCATAATCTTTATCTGCATTCCGCCCTGGTTCAGACCAGGAAAATAAAGAGAGATGAAAGCCATATCAGACAGGCACTAAGATTGAATGCCTGGGATTCTACCATAGCGCTGAACCTGGCTTTTCTGGTTAATGCAGCAATCCTTATCCTGGCAGGCGCCGTTTTCTTCAAATCCGGCAGGACGGAAGTTGCATCCATTTCAGAGGCACATCAGTTGCTTTCACCTCTTCTGGGAACCAGAATGGCTTCCATTCTGTTTGCCGTTGCCCTGATTGCAGCAGGTCAGAGTTCGACCATTACAGGAACTCTTGCCGGACAAATCGTTATGGAAGGCTACCTGCGTTTGCGGATCAATCCCCTTTTACGCAGACTCATCACCCGGCTTCTTGCCATCATACCTGCCGTTATAGTCATCTGGATCTCGGGAGAAACCAAGGTCGACCAGCTACTGGTTTTCAGCCAGGTCATATTAAGTCTGCAACTTGGTTTTGCGGTGATACCCCTGATACATTTTGTCAGTGATAAAAAAAAGATGGGTATTTTTCAGATTAAATTCATTACCCGTTTTTTTGCATGGATGATCGCTCTCTTATTGCTATATCTGAATCTGAAATTAGTATTGGAGGAAGGCCGGCATTTATTTGATATTCCGGGTTATGTCATCTGGAAAATATTGTCAGTTTTAATATTACTCGGTGCATTAGCGCTTTTATTTTATATCCTGTTGCATCCTTGGATGAGCAGTGCTGAAGAAAAAAATATAACGCTGCATGGAGAAGGACATGACATTTCGAAACTTGAAATTCCCAAATTCCGAAAAATCGCTGTTGCACTCGATTTCAGCCCCAAGGATGAAAAGCTATTGGCTTTCGCCATCGGACAGGGTGGGACGGAAAGCAATTATATTTTGATTCACGTGGTGGAAAGTGCATCTGCCCGAATGCTGGGAAAACAGAGTGATGATCTGGAAACGAGAACGGACCAGGAAAGATTAAACAGTTACCAGCAATCCCTTGAAAAAAATAACTGCCATTCGGTTACGCGCCTGGGTTATATATATCGAACAAAAGAAATCGTCCGGATTGTAAAAGAAGAAGGAGCCGACATGCTGGTCATCGGAGCACATGGTCATACCGGATTGAAAGATTTTATTTATGGAGAAACGGTCAACACCGTTCGGCACGAACTGAAAATTCCGGTATTGATCGTAAATCTATGAAGGCTTTTTCATCAGATGCTTCAGGCGGCTGAAAGTTTCGGGCTTCATATTCAGATAAGAAGCCAGGTATTTCTGGGGAACGCGCTGCAATAAATTACTGTTGTTACGGATAAAATTGATGAATCGTTCCTGGGAGGTCAGACGAACGCGGTTATACTCAAAACTTTCTTTCTTAAGATATTCCTGTGTTGCGATCAATCGGCCAAGTCTTTCCATTTTTGGACTGAACTCATACAGTTTCTCCACGTTGTCATGGGTTATCGACACGACCACCATCGGCTCGAGGGCTTCCACAGAGAAATTGGATGGCTCGCCGGACATAAAGGAATCATAACAACAAATAATTTCATTTTCCCTCGAAAACTGCATGACCATCTCTTCATTCTTGCGGATAAAATATTTCCTCGCGAGGCCCTGTAATATAAAATTCAGATATTTTTCAACCTCCCCCTCCTCCACCAGTTTCTCCCTTTTTGCAAAATTCCTCAGTTCAAACAATCTGGAAAGAAAGTTGAATTCCTGTTCGTTCAGTGAAACATAATTTGATAGGTAAGATTTTACGATATCAATTAAATCCATAGAATGAAATTTGGATTCCCAAGGTACCAAGTTGAACCAAACGTGACAAATTTTTATGGCGGGAATCACAGCACTCTTAGCTTTCAACTCCGATGCTTTGTGGATTGCCTCAATTCATGTAGGTTTGCTGACTTTTCTATAAAAATTAATTTCCATGGCTAATAAAATAAAAGTTGCAAATCCGGTTGTCGAACTGGATGGAGATGAAATGACAAGGATTATCTGGAAGTTTATAAAAGACAAACTGATACTTCCTTATCTGGAATTAAAAATAAAATATTATGACCTGGGCATCGAGTCGAGGGACCAGACAAATGACCAGATAACCATTGATGCAGCCAACGCCATTAAAGAAACAGGTGTTGGAATAAAATGTGCCACCATTACACCCGATGAAGCCCGTGTGGAAGAATTTCATTTGAAACAAATGTGGAAGAGCCCTAATGGAACCATCCGGAATATCCTGGACGGAACCGTATTCCGCGAACCCATCGTCATTAAAAATATACCAAGGCTGGTCACGAACTGGACCGCACCGATCATTGTGGGCAGGCATGCCTTTGGAGACCAGTATCGCGCAACGGATACAGTAATAAAAGGAAAAGGAAAACTCACGATGACCTTTACACCTGCCGACGGGAGTAAACCACAAATATTCGAAGTGTATGATTTCAAAGGCGATGGTGTAGCATTGTCGATGTACAATACAGACGAAAGTATCAGCGGATTTGCCAGGAGTTGTTTTAATATGGCCTTAAGCAAAAAGTGGCCGCTCTATCTTTCAACGAAGAATACAATCTTAAAAAAATACGATGGGCGATTCAAAGATATTTTCGAAGAAATCTATCAACAGGAATTCAAACAAAAATTCAAAGAAGCCAATATTACTTATGAACACCGACTGATTGACGATATGGTCGCCAGCGCATTGAAATGGAATGG
>DASSGT010000671.1:0-2197 GCA_035693345.1 Puia sp.
TATCAGGAAAATGCTTAGTTAGCCGGCAGTCGTCCCTTTTATGTGTGGTATCAGATCCGGGATTCCGATGTACATTTTACCTTTTCCCTGGGTCAGCGATGAAAAAATTTTTAAATTAACGGGCCAGGAATTGAAACATCGAATCGAAGGAATTTACGTCTCGGCCGGCCCCTTTTCTAAATGGCTCTTTATGCTCAGGCTGCTCTTCATTACAGCGCTATTCCTCTTTCACACTGGCAGCTATTCTCAAACTAAGATCGAAAATGTGGCCGTGAGCTATAGTCAAGCCATGCAGAGGCTTCTTATAAACATACTGGGCACACACCTGTACAATATTTATCAATGGCAGATCGATTATGACAGTTCAATTGTACTAGCGTGTGAGGGTGAGGGTTTGAGTCATTCAATCTATGTAAATCAATCTTTTGATGACGGATCACCGCTTCCCGGAAAGGAGCTGATAGAAAATAAAGATATAACAGGAGCTAACCGGTTACTGAGTATGCTTCGCGGTGAGAACCGTATAAAATTACTCCTGCAACTGGGAGGTTATTTTCTTTTTAAACCCGGCACGGATAAAGAGGATATGTTGAAGGC
Organism: Puia sp.; assembly: GCA_035693345.1. Classification (GTDB taxonomy): domain Bacteria; phylum Bacteroidota; class Bacteroidia; order Chitinophagales; family Chitinophagaceae; genus Puia. The sequence goes on from DASSGT010000671.1 coordinate 598, forward strand.
CCACGATTATTTGACGGAAGCACTGACTCTAAGTGACTCTCTGGGAATCCGCCAGTGGAAGAATGGATCGCGCAGTATGCTGGGCAAATACTATTACCAGGCAGGAGATATTTCAAAAAGCAAAAATTATCTTTCTGAAGTAGCAGATGCCCGCGATCAATCGCGTGATACGAAAGTCCTGGCCAGGGCCCTTGCTGAGAGGGGGAACTATGAATTATTTAATGATGCCGGGAAATTGAGTGACATCTCCAAAGCACTCGAACTCTTCAGGAAACAAAACGACAAGATTGGGCAAATTGAGATGCTGTCAAAGCTTTCAGAAATACATTTTGTCTATGGACTTTGGACGGAGTCCGAAAAGGAATTGCTCGAGGCGGTGGATTTGGAAAAAGAAATTGGATTCAGGCATATTCAGTATTACTACAATGTACTGGCATTTATCCAACATGCCAGAGGCAATTCGAATTTAGCGCTTTCCTATGCCAATCAGGCGATCCGTTCAATGGAAGAAACAAACGACCTGGCCTTTTCTTCACTTTTTTATTTTAGAGAAGGAAATATATATGGAGGGTTTGGAGATTCTGACAGATCAGCTTATTGGTATCGAAAATCAATGGAATCTTCCAAACTCGCCAATTCTAATCGCTTATGGTACTCGAGTTTTGTGTGGTTATCATTAAACCTTGCAAATACGGAAAAATATAGGGAAGCGCTTGATTTGATAGACAGCGTCACGCTGCAGTTTCCACCGTTGAATCCGCTGGATAAAATGCGTTTGGCCCAGGTCAGGGGTCTTAGTTATTATGGCTTGAAACAGGTGTCGCTGGCAGAGAAATATCTGGCGGAGGCCGGCGTCATCGCGAACCAGTTAAGTTCCCAACCCCAAATGTATAATGATATTTTCTACGTTTATATTTCAGTCGCGCATATGTACTCATCTTGGGGTGATATAAAAAAAGCAAAAGTATATCTTCAAAAAGCACTCACCATCAAACGTGGATTCATAAATCTCTTTACCAATCTGGAAATGGCAAAGGTTCAATTTAAAATAGATTCCAGTGAAGGGAAATACCTTCCTGCCATACAGGATTATCAGCGATACGAATATTTCAACGATTCAGGATTTAATTTAAAAAAAACCAGGCAGATTGACGAAATGAACATACAATTTGGAGTAGCGCAGAAAGAAAAAGATTTGCAGCTATTGCAAAACAGGGAACAGTTGCAAAAAGTGGAATTAGGCCGTGAAAAACTTACGCGGAACATTATCATCATGGCGTCTTCCCTGATTCTTTTGTTGTTTTTACTAGTTTATAATCGCTACCGGCTCAAGCAACGCAGTAATAAATTGCTACAGGAACAGCAGGCAATGATCAGCCAGAAAAATGAAGTTCTTCAAAAAACAATTGAGGAAAAGGATGTTTTGCTGGAAGAGAAAGAATGGCTCGTTCGTGAAATTCATCACCGGGTGAAAAATAACCTGCAGATGGTGATTAGTTTGCTGAATGCACAGTCAGAGTTTCTGGACCACCCCTCTGCGGTGGATGCGATCAGGGAAAGCCGCGAGCGCATGCAGGCCATTGCCATCCTTCACCAGAAA
>DASSGT010000672.1:0-3934 GCA_035693345.1 Puia sp.
AAGTAGCCATGCCAGTAAACGTCGTTCTTTTGAAACCAATATCAGATTTACAGTATCTGGAAAAAATAGGCGTTGCCCGGGTCAGCGTGGGCCCCAATTTACTGAATCATGTACTCACTATCATGAAGACGGTTGCCGAAGGATTAATGAAATATGACTCATCCGCTTTTTTTGCGCGTGATTTATTGCCACGGGAATACCTGAATCAATTAGTTTAATTCTCACATCGCTGGCTGAAGCTCCGCTTGCGCCGAGGCTACAGCATAAAGTTATTCTGAGCGTAAGCTGGCTTTGATAGCCCTGCCTTCTCCACCTTTGGCGGATACGGCAGACGAAGCGTAGTTCATTCTGAACGAAGGCTATTTACCGGATTTGTAATGGCTGCCTTGATGGCCTGGAAACTAACCGTTATCAGCGCAATAATAATCGAAGCAAGTCCTCCTGTTATGAAAATCCACCAGCTTAATTCAATTCTGAAAGGATAATTCTGCAGCCACTGATGCATGAAGTACCAGGTCAGCGGGATCGTAATGGCAAATGCAATGGATATCAGGATGACGAATTCCTTTGAAAAAAGATACACAATGTGGGCAGCTGTTGCACCCAGCACTTTTCTGATGCCCACTTCTCTTATTCGCTGAACAGCCATGAAGGATGCCAGACCATAGAGTCCCAGACAGCTTAGAAAAATAGCAATCATGGCAAATAATTTATATACTTGTCCCAGGCGATTCTCCTGTTTGTAAAAGCTTTCCACTTTTTCATCCAGGAATTTATATTCGAAAACAAAATCCGGAAAGACTTCATTCCATTTTTTCTCAATCATGCTCATGGATCCTTTTAAATCTTTTGAATCCAGTTTTATGGACGCCTCAGAATAATCCCTTTTGGAGCTGGCGATAATCAATGGCGCCAGGTCGTCGCGGAAAGAACGGGTATTAAAATCTTTCAACACACCGACAATGGGACCTTTTGCATGGCCCCCAAGAGAAATTTCCTTATTCAGGGCCATCCGGGGATCTTTTACACCCAGATTTCTTAGCACCATTTCATTCACCAAAAATTCATTGATGGTGTCTGAAGGATTTAAATTTCTTCCCGCAATGAGCGGCAACCTGAAACCGGGGACATACTCATGATCCGCATTTTTGATGATGGAATAAAAATCCGTTTGTTTGACCGCATGATCGTATGTGATATTTGTCCACCAATCATTGTTGTCCTCAACAGGTGTATTTGAATTAAAACTCACTGTTTGTATTCCATTGATTGCTTTTAACTGTTTTTTCAAATAGTCCAGTTTGGTATTGGAAGCGCTGTCCTGCGGTACCGGAATATTTACAATTGCATTTTTATCGAAACCCAGTGGCTGACTTGTAAAAAATGTCATTTGTCTGGCAATCACGAGCGTGGCGATGATCAGGGATTGAGCTATAATAAACTGGAATACCACCAGGCCTCTCCTGAGCGTAAAACCTTTTGATGCTTTTGCAGTCAGCTTGCTTTTTAAGGCATTTATCGGATTGAACCCTGCAAGAACAAGAGAAGGATAGAAGCCTGCCAAAAGAGTCACGGAAATTGCAATCATTACCAGAAATAATAAAATGGATTTTCCGATTTCCCGGTTGATGCCGATGGATAGTTCCATCAGTCCGTTGATATAAGGTAAAACAATCGCCGCAAGAATCATTGAGATCACGATGGATGCCAGTACGATTAAAAATGTTTCAGACAGGAACTGTAATTTCAGCTGCCATTTATTGCTTCCCAAAACTTTACGCACCCCCACTTCCTTAGCGCGGTTAACTGCCTGTGCGGTGGAAAGATTTATGAAATTCACGCAGGCAATTAACAGGATAAATGCTCCGATCAGCCAAAGACCATTGATAATTTTCCGGCTGATGGTTTTACCACCATAATCTCCGGCCTGTGTATCATAATGAACTTCCTGAAGGGGCTGGATTACCTGCACATCTTTGTTGTCCGCTGATTTTACTTTTTTTGAATATGCGATCAACTGGTTATTGAACCCGGATACGGACGCATTGGGTGATAAGAGAACATAACAACCGCTGGCGGAACTGGTACCGTCAAAGTCCGTTGAATGTAAAAAACGTTTTGTAAAACCGGTACCATAGGAAATAACCACCTTTAATGGAAAGCCTGTATTTACCGGAACATCCGCGAGGACGCCGTTCACTTTGACTGTATAAGTATTATTTATTCTGATGGTTTTTCCGATGGCATCTTTCCAGTTGCCAAAATACTTCTCAGCTGTTGATTTGGTGACCAGCGCATTATTCGGATCGGCCAGCGATTCGTAAGATCCTGATATCAGGGGGAAATCAAATATTTTAAAGAAATCCGGAGTAAGATAAAAAACACCTTGTTCTTCTTTGAATTTCTTTGAAGTATTGTTCACACCGGGGATATTCATTTGAACATCATTATCTGAAAAAATGGCTGCTGTTACCTCCGCCTGCTTAAAGGAGGATCTGATGGCATTCGGGAATGCAAAAGGAACTGCGCGTCCATAAAATATTTCTTTACTGTCGGCATGATGATATTCTGTCAGAATCCTGTAAATGCGATTCCTGTTTTTGTGAAATTTGTCGAAACTGGATTCAAAACTGATCACGAGAAAAATCAGCAGGCAAATCGCGATGCCCATCGACAGTCCGAGTATATTAATAATGGTATATCCCTTATTTCTGCTGAGATTTCTAAAACTGATCCGGAAATAATTCTTTAGCATTTAAAAAGCATTTATTATGGATGGCTGACAGATTAGTTTTTACAGCCAACGAAATGCCGGTTAATAAAATGTTGTAATTCAATTGTTTGAAGGGAACCCTTCATTGTAAACTGTCCGATTATGGGCAATGACTGTACGGGGTATTCACCATCAGAAGTCACGCCTGTTTGATAAGCTGCAAAGAATGATCTGTGATTAAAATTTGATTGACGCTAAGTGAGAACAGGTTTATTGGCTGATGTGAGCTGAAAATAAATCCGGTTTTAAATTCTTTATGGTAAGCATTGATCAGTTCCGGCAGAATATGAACGGAGCCTTCATCCAGCATTGCCAGCGGTTCGTCCAATAATAGTAAAGAAGGTTTTCCGATAAAGGCGAGCAGGAGTGACAACTTTTTTACCATGCCACTGGAGTATGTTCCGATGGGCGATTTCAGAAAATGGTGCATCTTAAAGAGATTGATCAGCATATCAATCTGCACGGACGCTGCTTTTCGGATTTCCTGATAAAAAAGAACGAGTTCGTTTCCTGTTATAAAATCAGGATATAACGGTTCTGCTTCAGCGAAGTTTACAAGGCTCCTGTAATTGACCGGATCAAAACGAAGATTAACTCCGTCCAGCCGGATATCGCCTTTAAATGGAATCGATCCCGCCAGCATGCTGAGGAGCGTGGTTTTACCCGAGCCATTTATTCCCTTTAACCAGTAGATATTTCTTTCGAGTTTCAGATGGCTGATATCCAAAACCGGTTGTTGGTTGTAGGTTTTATATACATGATCGAATTGAAGCATAGCAGTTACAACGTTCGGTCGATACATCTCATATGATATTGCTAAAACCTACGTTCGTCCTCAATTTATAAGAGTCAATCCATTGAGTTTCCATTTAAATATATGAATGGCACGATAGAGGTACCCAACGGCGTCTCCGGATTTTACAAACTGATACGTTTTCCTTCACGCGCAGATTTTAATGCTGATTCGAGGATATGCACTACGATGAGATTATTTTCCAAAGAAGAGAGGTCATGCCCCGGATCCAGTTTACCACTGAGGACGTCGGTTAAATATTGAATATTATTAGTGTAGGCAGCCGGTTTCAATGGAACATTTTCGTAGACATCCTTTTCTCTTTTCTGTAATGTATTGCCATTGAGTGCATGCAAATATCCTTTTGT
>DASSGT010000673.1:0-2509 GCA_035693345.1 Puia sp.
TTTACTTTACAAAGAGCCTTTCAGGAACGATTTGACAAACATAAAAAACTGGCACGAATCACCTGGCCCCTTTGGTTTTATGTAGCTGTTACCGGTGTTTTCGTTTATGTGATGATCAGTCCGTTTTATGCGTAAAGCGGAAAGCGTAAGGCAGGAGGCAGGGGGTAGGATGCAGGATGCAGGAGGCGGGAGGCGAGATGCTTAAACAAGTTTCATCCCTTATCCCTCATCCTTCCTGCTTCCCGCTTCCTGCTTCCTGCGTTACGCCTCCTGCTTACTTGGGTCCCAGAATTTTTCCTTGAAATTAACGACCACATCATTCTTTACTAGAATTCCTTCTTTCTTCAATAATTTTTCCATTTTGCCAGGGGGCTTAAAATGATGTTTCCCTGAAAGCAGGCCCACACGATTTACAACGCGGTGTGCAGGAACCGTCGGATTTACTTTATCGGCACCATTCATAGCCCAGCCCACCATTCGGGCAGAAAGTTTCGTGCCGAGACATGCCGCAATTGCCCCATATGATGTGACTCGTCCATAGGGGATTTGACGCGCCACTTCATATACCAGTTCGAAAAAAGATTCTTCCCTCTTACCGGAGGGTTGAATTTTCCTCAGCTTCTTTTCGGCATTTTTTTTCTGCGCCATATTAAATCTGTTCTGCGTTTTCTATTTGTTTCAGCAATTCCTGAAATTTCAAATCCGGTATTGGAATTTGTGTGTCAGGCAAGCTTAATTTTAAATAGTAAATTTTATTGCTTGCGGCAATGTCCAGTTTTTCATAGTGCGTTTTGATATTCATCTCTTCGGGATTGTCCGCACGTGCATATATATCCTCGGATGAATCCAGAATATTTATTCCGTACAAATCAGCGACCAGTTTTGTGAAATAATACAGTGCAGGAGAATCTGTCTTAAGGTGAACAAACCCACCCGGTTTTAAGATATTTTGATAGAGCCTCAGATAGCGGGGATGCGTCAATCTTTTTTTTGCTCTTGAAGTCCGGAGTTGTGGATCGGGGAACGTGATCCATATTTCATCCACTTCGCCCGTTAAAAAATACCCGTCGATTTTATCGATATGGGTTCGCAGAAAAGCGGCGTTGTGAAGATTTTTCTTAAGCCCTTCGAGTGCTCCTGCGTAGATGCGGTTTCCTTTCAGATCAACACCGATAAAATTTCTATCCGGATAAAGTGTGGCCAGTCCGACGGTATATTCGCCTTTCCCGCAGGCTAACTCAAGCGTTATATGATTTTCATTCTTAAAGAAATCTTTCCATTTGCCAGGCATACCTTCCGGGTATTGCAAAACGTTGGCAAAATTTCCGATCGCTTCAAATCGAAGAAGTTTTTTTTGGCCCATGGCCCGGCAAAAATAAGACTAAGGAGAATTAGTTTTCCGATACAACCGAAAAATGGTTTGCAGATGGCATTTTACTCACTGGCATTTTGTTCTGCAGATGAGCTGAGACCTGCAGATCTCCTCTGTTGTTTACGTGCAGTTTGCCGGATTTAAGTGCAGTATATGCCAGATTTCTGTCCAGCAATCCTTCTATCAGCAACATGGCGGCGCATAATCCGGATAGGTTCTGTGACATTGAAGTCATTGAACCGGTCATGTCAATAATGGTATGGAAGGAATAATTTCCAATCATTCCCTCCGTTGCAATTTCCCAATATTTATACATGACGCCGATTAACAGTGTAGCGGTAATAAGAACTGTGTAGGAAATCGTTTTAGAGATTTTCATTTTGACGGTGCAGATCATATAAAAGCAAAGAGCCAGCAAAAAACTCATTCCAAAATGCGCAGCATAGTGTACCATCTTTACATGCGTGGAGAGAGAGTCTGGTAGTAATACACCAAAACAAAAAACACCAGTTGCCAGTAAAAAAAGCGTTAGTTTATCCTTAACACTATATTCATTGTTCATTTCCTCGTAATTATCCTTTTCGGTGATAGTCGAAATCCGTGCCAAAATCTTTTCTTTTAGAGAAGATTAGCAGATGCCTGCCATTTGAACCGGATCAATAGTTATAGTTTTGCAAAAGCATTCATAAGTAATTGTTATCGATCATTGAACAGGAGAATCATTATATATGATTTTAAGTCGTAATTCATTTTTCCTTGTTCTGCTTTGTATTTTTCTTTTACCTCTCCCGTTTTATAAATTGTTCTGGCTTGTCAGATCGAAAGAAACAACCGGCACATTATATTTTATCGGTCATGGCAATCTGGGTTCTGTTTTGGGTATATCCACTTATCCGGTGATTTGGTTTCTGTCGGGGAAGTATACCATTTATTTCAACGGGAATGTTAACATACCCTTAAAGCCGGAAGAAAAAGTTTCCGTCCGTTATCAAAGAAGTGATCCTTCGGATGCTAAAGTGAATTCCTTTTCCTGCATCTGGGGAGATACGCTGGCATATGAATTCGGCCCTCTGCTTGTTTTTCTGATCGTTTTTTTTCATCCGGATCTGGTACCGAAGAAGGCGAAAATTCTAATAG
>DASSGT010000674.1:0-2833 GCA_035693345.1 Puia sp.
CCGGCATTGACAAAGATGGAAAAACGATTAACCATGCGATGCCCTTTGAGAACTATTCTCATCTTGACCCCACAGATGCAAAGGCGATTATAGCCTATATCAGAACCCTGCCGGCAATCAAAAACGATCCGGCCGGCATAACCAAAATTAATTTTTTTCACAGCCTGTATAACCGGACCATTTCCAGAGAGGTAAAACCGATTTACCTGGATAGCTTGAAAACGGCCATCGATTCCGGGCACTATCTGGTAACCATCGCATCCTGCAATGACTGTCATACGCCAAAAAAATGGCTGGAAATTAATGATACCAGCAGATTGCTCAGCGGCGGACTGGAATTCCCATTACCAACCGGAGGATTTGTACATTCGGCCAATCTGACTCCGGATGAAAGCGGTCTGCAATCATGGACGGAAGAGACCTTCATAAAAAAATTTAAAAGTTATCAGGACAGCGGGGCCATTTATAAAGTATCGCCCGGGTCTTTTAATTCATTGATGCCATGGTCTGATTATGATGCCATGACGGAAAAAGATTTGAAAGCTATTTATGCTTATTTAAGAAGCATCAAACCTGTTTACAATCCGGTTGTAAAGTTTACCAAAAAAAGTTTGAAGAAATTAAAAACATCCGACCCAACGGATGAAGATTAGAATTTAATAATCATTCAGGCGCTTCGAATCTATCGAAGCTTTTTTATGCAACATCTGCTTTATCCGCCTATAGTTATTGCCCATTGAACGATTTGCATACAATCTCAGCTGTTTCATGAAGTAGGTTTACATACAAATTTGCAAACAATAAATTATTATAAAATGTCAACAGCAATCAGCAGCACGATCGCTATGCATCATGAAAGCAGAAGATCCTTTTGGTTACAGATGAATGAATTTTTATCCTGGAGTTCCAATCAGCAGGAAAACCGGCTCGGATGGCAGGGCATCAGCCTTCTCGCATTTTCATGTTTCCTCACGCCCCTCAGCATTTTGATGATTTCTTTATCCGGAGCAAATATGTTCCTGATCATGACCGTCCTGGTTGCCATGGAAGTGAATCTGGTGGCAAACCTGATTACTATGCCAACTAAAATAACGATTCCTGCTTTTTTTCTTACAGCTCTGACAGACCTGGTAGTAATCGTTGTCAGTGCGATCGCCATCATCTGATTTAGCAACAATATATAAACCAACCATTTTCTTCAAAATCAAATCTTCAAATCATGAAAAAATCTAATGACGAATGGCAGCAGAATTCCCGCAGGAATTTTATGAAACAGGCAGCGGCTTTCACTTCTGTGGCTGCGGTTGTGGGATTATCTCCTTTGATGGCTTTTAGTAGTACGACTGGTCAGACGGAGGAGTCCGTGCAGTCGAAAAAGAAAAAAGATCGGAAAGTAGCGGTCGTTACCGGAGCAGCCAGGGGAATCGGGCGAAGTGTGAGTGTTGCCCTGGCAAAAGAAGGTATCGATATTTTTGGAATCGATATCATTGGCGTAGTCAGTCCGTTGGCAGAGTACCCATCCTCCACGGAGCCAGATCTGATGGAAACAAAACGCCAGGTGGAAGCTCTGGGAAGTGCTTTCCGCTTTGCAAAAGCGGACATCAGAAATTATCAACAGATGGAAGAAACAGCGAAGCAGGCCCAGGCATGGAAAGGAAGGATTGATATTGTAGCCGCCGTTGCAGGGGTTCAGTTATTTAAACCCTTTGAGCTAACGGACGACAGGCATTGGCAAGACACCATTGAAAACAATGTGTTGGGTACAGCATTTACGCTGCGGGTTTTTGCGCCCTATATGATTCAGCAGGGCGGCGGAGCGATGGTCGCCATTTCTTCTACACAGGGCATGCATGGGCTCAGACATGGAGCTGCTTATTCTGCGTCAAAATGGGCCATCGTGGGAATAGCCAAATCTGCTGCCATCGATTTAGGAGCGCATAATATCAGAGTGAATGTAGTAGTGCCCGGTTTGATCGATACGCCCATGACGCGCAATGACAGGAGATGGAGAGAAGCCATGGGTCCGGGATTTGAGAATACGATACTTACAGAGAAACTTGTATCAACGACACTGGCTGAACGTGATGTTCTCCATTTACCCTGGCTTTCGCCGGATGATATTGCTCCGGCGGTAGTGTTCCTTACATCAGATGCCGCCAAAAAAATTACGGGCGCTGTTTATGATGTCACAGGCGGTACCAGCACCACTTATACTTCATGAGTGAGCTTTCGTTCGTACGCTTCGCGAGTACACAGCGTTCAATGGCCATTTCAAAATGAAATACGGCAACAAACAATGCGGCAATTCTCCTTAATGTTGTAAGATTCGAAAAATATCTGCTTTATACTGCAGATATTTTTTTGAATGCATGAAGAATGTGTATTGATTATTATTTATAGTCGGAGGAATCAATATGGATCTCGGGATGAAACAGTTTCAGGTTAGCGTCGGGATCCAGTTCTTTGTCGGAAATTTGACTGCCATCATTTTCATTTAACCGGAATTAAAAATGGATATTTTCTCCCTGCTGGTTTTGGGAGGTCAATTTTATGTTTCATCAATGATGGAAGCGTGAGAAGGATGGAAGTAAGGATGATCATCAGTGATCCATTCAGTAACATCACAGTATGAATTCCGAATTTGTCAGCGGAAATTCCAACTAACCAGGACGCCACAGGTTGCAATCCGAAAATGATCATCATAAACGTGCTCAATATGCGTGCACGCAAATGAACAAGGGTCAACTCCTGGGCCAATCCCAAAGACAGTGTAAGCACGTTGGAAGCGCCGAGACTGGCCATGAACTGGCATAATATCGCAAGGGGCAGTAAT
>DASSGT010000675.1:0-6296 GCA_035693345.1 Puia sp.
GGATGAGTTCCTCAATTACAGAACGGACGTCCATCGCGTCTGAAGCGTAGAATAATACTTTAGCCGGGTCCTGAAATGCAGCGCCCGCAAGAGAAGCTGCCGCCAATGTTCCCAATGCTTTTACGAGTTTGGCATTTTTGGGCAGGAGTGAAGAAAGGATTTCACCTGCAGATTGATTTTCTCCGATGATCTTTTTAAATCCGCCTTTGTCGTCCGGCGCGATGGGATTTGACGGATCAATGATGATTTTTCCCTGCAGCTCATTTGCGTATGTATGGAATAACTCTTTGATCGCATCATACCATGTCGCCAGGACAATAATATCTGCATTTTTAATTGCATCCCGGATTTCTGAAGGTTGTGCCAGGCTTCCCAGTTGTTGCGCCAATGTTTTCGCTTTTTCTGGCTTTCTGTCGGCGATAATAACCGGACGATTACCCTTTACCAGATTTGCGGCTACGATTGATCCGATATTTCCGAGACCGATAACGGCTACTTTTGATTTCTGTTTCATAATTTAATTCTTTGATTTATACACACAAATCTCCGACATGGACGAGGCTTCCTCCAATGACCTTGTTTAAGAAATAGTCTTAATCTGGTTTAAGATTTCGGCGATCCGGGGGATTTTGACCTCCGGTTCCGAAGGCGGCTCAGAAATTCAGGTGTAATACCCAGGTAGGCGGCAATCTGCACCTGCGAAAGGCGATTGATCAGGTGCGGGTAGATTTCCATGAAAGACTGATACCTGTCTTCGGCAGTCGAGCTGATAATTTGTAATAGCCGCTGCTGGAGCATTACAAAACTATTTTCAATCAGTACCCTGAAAATCCGGTCGAATTTAGGTGAAGACGTATATATGGTTATCAGATCATTTCTTTGAATTTGCAGGACGACGGTATCTTCCAATGCATCGATATTCAGGTCGGAAGGCTTTAATGTATGAAAACTTCCCAGATCATTGATCCAATAATTTTCGGTTGCAAATTGTACAATATGTGTGTTACCCACGTCGTCAATTTTATACATCCGCAAACAACCTCTCACGACAAAATTGATATGACCGCATATATCGTTTTCCTGCAAAACAAACTGTCGTTTCCGGTATAATCTTGCCTGGAATTTCTCCGCTACCAGTTCCTTCTCGCTTTTATTCAGGGGTATCAGTTTGTCGAAATATTCAAGCAAAGGTTCGATGGAAGACTGCGGTAAATTTTCTTTCATATTTATGAATCAGGATAACGATGATGTATTCCGGGGTAAAATTAAGCAGATTGGATGGCCTCAGGAAAAGGTCAGGGTAAACGATATAAGGTTTCTATATACCTTGCATATTCTTCAATTTGAAAATGAAATATGAAATGGATTACCCGGGAGAGACCAAAAATTGACCGGCTGGCCTGTCCCTGGTTGATCAGACGGTTTATTGATGAACAGGCGGAAATCATTTATGTTCCTTTTGACCAGGTCATGACTCAGGCGAAGAAACTGAACGCAACACCCTTTGATATCCCGGATGTTGAGTTCACACACTATGGCATGGAATGCACGTTTGACTATTTTATAAAAAAATATAAAATTAAAGACAAGGCAATACTCGCCATCGCCCCGATTGTACGGGGAGCGGATACGGATCACCATGAATTGTCAACTGTTGCCAATGGGTTGTGGGCCATTTCTGCCGGATTGAGTTATAATTTTAAAGATGACCAGGATTTATTGAATCAGGGAATGATTCTCTATGACGCACTCTATTCCTGGGCCAAATATTTACAAAAAGAAAAACACACCCAGCAACCCTTTGAAAATTTGTTAGTGGATGTATTTAATAGCTACTTAAAAACACCGGCCGGCTCCAAAAAGAAAATACCTGCCTGGGCACAGGAGCTCAAGGAAATCATACAGGATCATATCGACACCAATCTAAGTCTGAAGGAAATATCCAAAGGGCTGGAAATTAATCCATCTTATTTGTCGCGTGAATTCTCAAAATACTTTGAAGACATGTCTTTCGGTGATTATATTCGCAGGCATCGTATTGAAAAAGCGAAACAGCTGATGACGAACGGCCAGTACTCTCTGACCGAAATCGCTTATTTGACGGGCTTTTCAGATCAAAGCCACTTTACACGCATTTTTAAAAAGCATACAGGAAAGAATCCGTCTTCTTATAAAAAAAGTATAGCAAATAAGTAAAGCCTGTACCAAAAGTAATCAGGATCCTATTTTATTTACCGCAGGCGCGTTAGCATTGTATGGCCATGTACGCTGCCATACTATTTTCGGAAACTCTGTTGCTCAAACGTAGTGAAGTAGCTAAACTACTGACCATCGAACAATGCATACCGGCAGTAGAGCAGGCATTTAAATTATACTTCCAGGGTGAGGCTCCGACACCGGTAGTTCTTGGCATACATGCACAGAACGGAGGTTTCCATATCAAGGCGGGCATTATGAATTTGGGTAGAAACTATTTTGTTGCAAAAACAAATGCAAATTTTCCGGAGAATAATAAAAAAAACGGATTGCCCACTATTCAGGGGATTATTTCCGTTTTCGATGCAGATAACGGAAGACTTTTAGCGCTCATGGATTCCATTGAAATTACTCTTCTGCGCACGGGGGCCGCGACGGCTGTCGCGGCAAAGTGGCTGGCAAAAGGAAATGCGGGAACGATGACCATTTGCGGCTGCGGTCATCAGGGTGAAATATCCCTTCGGGCCGTTATGAAAGTGAGGCGGATAGAAAAAGTCTTTGTTTTCGATATCGATCAATTGAAGGCCGCTCAATTTGCCCATGATCTTTCGAAAGAATTAAATATTTCCATACAGCCTGTTGATCATTTGAACCATGCTTTAAAACAAAGTGATATTTGTATTACCTGTACTCCTTCCAGGAAATATTTTCTCCTCAGCGAATATATCATTCCGGGGACATTCATTGCAGCCGTCGGTGCTGACAGCGAGGACAAGCAGGAACTCGACCCTTCTCTTGTCTCAGGCAATAAACTGATTACAGATATTACAACCCAGTGTGCGGCGTTCGGCGAACTGCATCATGCCATAGATAGGGGATACATGAAGAGATCTGATGAATACGCTGAGCTGGGGGAAATTGTTGCAGGCAAAAAGCCGGGAAGAACATCAGAAGAAGAAATTATCATTTTCGACAGCACCGGAACGGCTTTACAGGATATTGTATCAGCCGCCATTGTTTATGAGAAAGCATTGGCTAAAAATGGCGGGATGAAATTGAATTTTTCCGAATAAGTGTTCGGTATGATTTTCCCGATTAATCACTCCATGGAAATTTATAAGAATATGGGACCGGATTCGAAAAGGTAATGCTTATACAAAAAGTCAGTTTTATTCTATTTGCACAATACCGGAAGGGTTAGGTTTGCCCACATGGAGCAAAGAGAAACTTTGGCACCGGTGTACAGCCTTCGTGCGTTGACCGGTTATTTTTTTCGACTGGGTTATAAAGGATTTGGCGGGCCTGTCGCCCTGGTGGGCTACATGCACCGTGATCTGGTTGAACAAAAGAAATGGATTTCAGAAGATGATTATAAAGAAGGACTCGCCCTGGCGCAACTCGCTCCGGGTCCTTTGGCTGCCCAGTTAAGCATCTATATAGGTTTTGTCCATTATCGTGTATTAGGTGCAACGCTCACCGGGCTGGCATTTATTATTCCTTCATTTTTTATGGTCGTTGGCCTGGGGATTGCTTACAAAATGTTTGACGGTCTTCCCTGGATGCAGGCTGTTTTTTATGGGGTGGGGGCTGCCGTCATCGGGATCATATTGCTGAGTTCTTATAAGCTGACCATAAAATCGGTCAGCAAACTGAATTCGGAAGCCATCCGGAATAGCTGGCTTCTTTGGATTTTTTACCTGGCAGGATTAATCGTCACCGTTGTTACGCAATCTGAAGAAGTTTTATTATTCGTTATGGCAGGATTGCTTTATATGTTATGGAAATCGCCGCCTAAAAAAGTCAAATCATTTCAGTCGCCCATGTCAATAATGCTTTTTTCGGGTATCGGATTCTGGAATTATAATCCGGAGCTCCTTAATAAAATGGGGTTATTCTTTTTAAAAGCAGGTGCCTTTGTATTTGGCAGTGGTTTGGCGATCATTCCCTTTTTGCATGGCGGACTGGTTCTTGAAAACCACTGGCTGACCGAAGCGCAGTTTATCGACGCGGTGGCCGTAGCGATGATAACACCCGGACCGGTTGTTATTACTGTAGGATTTATCGGATATCTGATGGCGGGATTTCCGGGTGCATGTGTGGCTGGTCTGGCTACCTTTCTTCCCTGTTATCTTTTTACCATTCTTCCCGCTCCTTACTTTAAGAAAATTGCAAAAAACAAGTCGATAAAGGCATTTGTGG
Source organism: Puia sp. (assembly GCA_035693345.1). Classification (GTDB taxonomy): domain Bacteria; phylum Bacteroidota; class Bacteroidia; order Chitinophagales; family Chitinophagaceae; genus Puia. Next base: position 4,396 of record DASSGT010000675.1, read on the forward strand.
ATGGAATCACCGCTGCCGTCGTTGGTGCGTTGATGGGATCTGTGTTTGTTATTGCCATGCGGAGTATAAAAGATGTACCCACATTCATCATCGCCCTGGCCAGTTTACTCGTACTGATTTACAGTAAGAAAATAAAAGAACCCATTATTATTCTTTCCGCCGCGGTGATCGGCATCATCTTAAAACTTGTATTATGAAGATCAAATTTTTTTATTTTTTGATTTTAATTGGTGTGACCTGTGCTGCTCAGGCGCAGGTGGATTCAACCGGCCTCAATAATATTTTCGGTAAGAAGGGTACTGTGCAGGGCATGGTTTACCGGATCACGTATCCGAGATCTGATCTGAAAGTGAAAGTTAATGAGTTCTCCGTTGCGCCCGGTCTTGCATTGACTTCATGGATCGGTATTTTATTTATGGGAAATGAATCGATGATGATGGGTGACCTGGTAATGCGGGATTCAGAAGAATCCGCTGTCGTCGCAAAAATCGTTTCTTCGGGATTATCAATCACCGCGATACACAATCATCTGACGAATGAACAGCCGGCGATTAAATACATTCATTTTTCCGGAACCGGAGATCCATTGAAGCTGGCGGCGTCGATCAAGTCGGTGCTGGCTGTTACCGGAACTCCCATGAACACTGCTGCCGCGCCAGTGTCAACAGCAAACCCCGACTGGTCGAAGGTAGAATCCATCCTGGGTAAAACCGGAAAGCACAATGGCATGCTGCTTCAATACAGTTTTGCACGAAAGGAAAAACTGCTTGAGGCAGGAATGGAAATGCCAGCCGCCATGGGGATGGCTACGGGTATCAATCTGCAGATGGATGGGAATCTTGCGGCAACTACCGGGGATTTTGTTTTGCTTGCGGATGAAGTGAACCCGGTTATCAAAGCCCTCACAGAAAATGGCATCGTCGTTACCGCTGTTCATAACCATATGCTTTTTGACGATCCCCGGTTATTCATGATGCATTTCTGGGCAGTTGGAGATCCTGAAAAGATTGCGATTGGTTTAAAGGCGGCGCTGGATAAAACTAATTCAAAAATGTAAAAGCTTTATTCAATCCGGTATGAACCAGGATGCTATTAAATAGTGAACCCGGCCGTTTATTGCCGGGTTTTCACGTCAGCTTTCTTTATAAACGTCAGAGAGGCTTGTAAGTAAATTTCTGTCCGCCTACGGTTGCTTCTGCCATGAGTCCACTGAGATCCTGGGTAAAAACCAGCACACCATCGGCGTATTTGGCATTTTTTGACGCGCCGGATTGGAGTGCGACGGCCGAAATCTGGCCGCTGAATTCAAACTTGTTATCCTTAAACCGGTCCAGTGCTTCCTTATTTTCAAAGAAAATAATTTCACGATAGGAAGCGCCGCCCACCTGTGCGCCGACGGTTACCTGCGCCATTTTTGCCGTTCCAACAGATTTTTCTTTTTCATACAAAACCCCATTACCACCGGATCCGCCGATGATGAGACCACCTTTCCCGTTTTTTGGAAAGATGACATATCCCTGGGAACTACTAAAGAGGCTGGTAATGGAGGGATCCGTTTTGATAATATCCGCTTTCGCTTTCTTGCTTTCAGACATTAATTTTTCTTTTTCTTTTTCATCCTGGGCCTTCATTCCATGCGGAAGAAAAAAAATGGATAAAACAATTAATCCAAGCCTGAAGAGATGGTGTTTTTTCATGCATTCATTTTTAGAAGATTGTAATAAAGGTGTTGCCATGGACATGTTCTCAAAAAAATACATCAATTACCGTTCCCTAATTTAATTCGTGTTCCCATGATTGTGAATTCTGGAAAAAAAGTGCAAAACGAGGAAATGATACATACATATCAGTAACCTTTCCCGGATTTCATGCTCTAACAGGTGGGCTTATCTGAGCGGTAG
>DASSGT010000676.1:0-15438 GCA_035693345.1 Puia sp.
GTCTTTTCCTAAAAACCTATTTTCCCATGGAGTTTATGGTTTCTGTTATCAATAATTTCGGAGGGTTTTATAATCGGGAATTATATTTTCATGAACTAAAAAAAACAGGTGCCCGTCTTCACGCACCCTGTCTGAATCGAAGCAATTACCTGACAACGATTTCCGGAAAAAATGTTTTCATTGGTTTTATCCATATAGAAGGCCTGGAAGAACAAATGATGAAAAATGTTATCGAAAACCGGCGGCAATGGGGGGATTTCCAGAATCTATCTGATTTTAATGACCGGATTTCCGCGGGTATTGAACAAATAAATATTCTGATCAGAGTGGGTGCCTTTCATTTTACCGGCAAATCGAAAAAAGAGTTGTTATGGGAAGCAAATTTTCTACATAAAAAAAATTCATCTGTCTCCCATTCCGGCTTTCTTTTCAGGGAAGATATCCAAAGTTTTCATCTGCCTGAACTTACTCAACATCCCCTGGATGATGCATTGGACGAAATTGAGTTGCTCGGATTTCCTCTTTGTAATGTATTCGAACTGGTGAATGAAAACCCGCTCAATTTTTTGCCTGCCAGAGAACTTCCAAAATATTTGGGGAAGGAAGTGTCAGTACTTGGATGGCTTGTTACTTCGAAACCAGTCAGTACCTCCGATCGCCAAACGATGCACTTTCACACATTTCTGGATGGAGATGGTGAATGGCTGGACACGATTTTTTTCCCAAATACTTCCAGGTATTATCCGGTGACGGGAAAAGGATGTTACGCAATGAAGGGGAAGGTAGTGGAGGAATTCGGTGTGTATTCCGTGGAAGTGAAGGAATGCAGGAAGATCGGATTGCGGGAGAGAAGTGATTTTCCGAATGTCTTAAACCGTCCGTACCCGTATATTGCTGTTCGCGGATCGCTGATCGCAGAATGAATGGACTGTCTTCCTGAAGATTTCAATGGGTAAAAATGGAAAATGGTTAGCGGTTCATGATTAACGAAACCGCTCGTTCAGCGTATCAGAGTATTCCCAATTTTGGAAATAAAAATCATCTGCCAAATAGCTTTTATTTTTAAAACAAACGCTTATCTTCATTATGATAATCCTATGCATTTCCGTGATATAAATTTTTATCTATACACGTATGAACGGCAAAGGACAATATAAATTCAAGGTTATTAATGGAATTCTTTCCTGGAAGAATGATGAGATGGAAAGATTTATGCCTGTATCTGCAGAAATTCTAACGCGGGTCATTTTACTTTACGAAAAACAATTTAGAAACGGCATCCGAATATGGAAGCAAATGGAACAACAGGAAAATCTGGAAATGTCTGTGTGTTCAGATGATCCGCTTTTCCATGAACTTTCCGACTGGATGGATCAGCTACAGGGTATATTTGAAGATACAGATCCGTTTCGTGAAAAAGAAAAATGGATAGAAAATCAGATCAACTTAAATTGACGTGCTTCCTCTTTTCTGAGAATATTTAGCGTAATAATAAAGGCAGTTCCCTTCCCCAATTCACTGACTACTTCAATTTTTCCCTTGTGATTGAGGATAATATTTTGCGTGTTGGTCATCCCTAATCCGTTGCCGTTTGCTTTGGATGTAAAATAAGGATCAAAAACTTTTGCCAGTGTTTCGCCATCCATTCCTTTTCCATTGTCCCGGATCGTAATAATGCAGTGGCCATTCTTTTCGCCGGTTTCCAGGAACAATAAGCTGTTTTCTCCAGTCATGGCTTCCATTGCATTTACTATAATATTTAACAATGCAATTAACATACGCGACCGGTCGACATTCAGCCATATGGTATCCGATGTATAATTTTTGATTATCTGTACATGACTCAGCTGTGCCCTGTCGATCGCCTCATTGAGTGTTTCGTCCAGCAGGTCATTTACCCGGATTTCTTCATATTGCAAATCTGAAAACTTTGTTGCAGAAAGTAATTCATTGATGAGTTCATTTATTCGCCGCGAATTTCTGGCAATGATATCCAAAAAGGCCTTTTTATCTTCTGTTCCCAGTTTATCATTTTCAAGATGACCGGCTGAAAGATCAATATTGGTCAGCGGATTTCGTATCTCATGTGCGATCACCCGCGCGATCCGACCTGTACTGGTAAATCGTTCCAGGCTTCTTAATTCCAATAACTCCCGGTTTGCATTCGCCAATTCAATGACCCTTTTTTCAAGTTGGTCGTGATAGGTTTCCGCCTGTTTGGTCGCCCTTCTCTTGGCACGGCTTTCCATGTTAAAAGTAACAAGCGAATACAAAATGAGCAGGCAGGATACCAGACCGGCACCGATGATTATCCAGAAGACAATTTTACTATAGAAGATTACACGCTGTGTTCGTTGAAAAAGAAGTTTGTTTTCATTCAACCTGATTGTATCAGAAATAAATCCGATTGAATCAATGAGTTTGCTGTTCTTTTGTTCCCAGCTTCTGATTGTGTCGTCTATCTGAAAATTGTTTTTATCCAGTATCCCCATTTCACTGTCGAGCATCTGAAACTGGCGGAGAATTTTTTCGTGCATGGATTCCACCCGATTTCTTTCATCCGGATTATCGCCGACATTATTATAAAGTACCTTATATAAGGAGTCTACCAGTACCCGGTTTTCCCTGTAAGTCTCGAAATAGGCATGCTGTTTATTGAGCAGGTATTCATTCCAGTTTATGGCAGCATCCTTTAAATGTGAATTGAGGGTAGCCAGTTCATTAATAACTTCACGCGTATGGCCGACCCATTTATTCTGCTTTCTGAGCTGGATAAAAGAAGACAGGGAAAGGAAATAACAAAGGACCAGTAATAAGAATACTGCCAGGTAACCGCTTCTGATCTTTTTTGGAAAATCAAACTTCATAAAGAATACTCCTGATCAACAACAAGTCCGGTATTGTATATAATAGAGAGACTGTTATTCCCCACGTTTGAAATTACAAAGAATTATCCCAAAAAGGAAGCAACCATTTATTGTGTCAACCCGACTCTAACGTATATATCGCCAGATCAGACGAGCAGCATCGCATCTCCATAGCTGAAGAAACGATATTTATCTTTGATCGCTCTTTTATAAGCCTCCATTGTAAGATCATAGCCGGCGAATGCGCAAACCATAATCAGGAGGCTTGTTTTAGGCAGGTGAAAATTTGTGATTAATGCATCTGCAATATTAAACTGATAAGGCGGATGGATGAATGTATTTGTCCAGCCTTCCGATGGTTTCAGTAATTTTTCTGCTGTAAAAGAAGATTCCAGCGCACGCATTGTGGTAGTTCCTACAGAACAAATACGATGACCACCGAGTCTCGCCTTATTTACGATTTTACAGGCTTCTTCATCTACCCTGTAATATTCGGCATCCATTTTATGTTTGCTCAGGTCTTCCACTTCGATGGGACGGAATGTGCCAAGGCCGGTGTGGAGTGTTGCTTCTGCAAATCGTATCCCTTTTATTTCAAGTCTCTTGATCAATTCCTTACTGAAATGTAACCCGGCCGTAGGAGCAGCTACGGCACCTTCATGCTTTGCATACACGGTCTGGTACCTTTCTTTGTCCTCTTCATCCGGCTTACGCTTGATATATTTTGGAAGGGGTGTTTCGCCCAGGATTTCCAAAACCTGGCGAAATTCATCATCTGTTCCATCCCACAAAAAACGAATCGTGCGGCCGCGGCTGGTTGTATTGTCAATAACTTCAGCCACTAATTCGTCATTATCCCCGAAATATAATTTATTACCCACGCGGATTTTCCTTGCGGGATCAACAATGACATCCCATAACCTGTTCGGCTTATTCAGTTCGCGAAGTAAAAAAACTTCAATCTTGGCTCCTGTTTTCTCTTTTCGACCGTACATCCTGGCAGGAAAAACTTTGGTATTGTTTACAACGAATACATCTTTATCATTGAAGTAATCCATTACATCCCTGAAATGTTTATTTTCAATTTGACCGGTTTTACGGTGAACAACCATCATTCGGCTGTCTTCTCTTCTTTTGGCGGGATGTTGGGCTATCAGATTAAGGGGTAGGTCGAATTTGAACTGGGAAAGCTTCATTCAGTGTGAAATTTTATAAGTTCCCGGTACATGAGTCGAATGAAGCTGAGTATAACTGGTCAATCAAACCAGGTCTTACGGCACCCGATTCGGTCATGTTACGGCATGATTTTACAAGTGTGCAAAGGTAATAAAGAATTCTCAATAATTTACCAGGCTTTGAAATTATTGTTGCCGGAAGAAAAATCCTCTTTTTATGGTTTTCCGGCCAGGTTATTTCCGGGGATAGACTCAATCAGCGAACGGGTATAATCAGTCCGGGGGTGACCATACACAGATTCCACTTCGCCCGATTCCACAATCCTTCCCTTTTCCATAACCAACACGCGGTCACACAAATAGCGTATTACTGACAGGTCATGTGAAATAAATACAGCCGTGAATCCCATGTTTTTTTTGAGATCATTGATCAGATTTAATATCTGAGCCTGAACACTTACGTCCAGTGCGGAAACGGATTCATCAAATACTACAAATCCCGGATTCATCACAAGCGCCCGGGCAATCACTATTCTTTGTCTTTGGCCACCGGAAAAAGCATGAGGATAACGATAAAAATGTTCCGGGAGGAGATCCACTTTCTTCAACAATTCCAGCACCTGCATTTTTCGGGCTGAGTTTTTAAATGACTTGTGTACACGAAGCGGTTCCGAAATTGCAGGACCAATCATTAACCGTGGGTTTAATGATGAATAGGGATCCTGAAACACAATCTGGATATTCCTTCGAAATTCAAGAAGATCTGGTTTGGCCATGCGTAACAAATCTGTATCTCCATAGAGAATGCTTCCCTGAGCCGGTTTATTCAGGCCGAGCAAAGCACGTCCAAGGGTAGTTTTTCCCGAACCCGATTCTCCGACAATCCCCAGCGTTTCACCCCGATATACTTCGAAATTGATATCCTGAATTGCGTGGACCCAGTGTTTTTCATTTCCCAGCCAGTTTTTACCTGAAGAGTATCGAAGATGAAGATCTTTTACTTCCAGGAGCACTGATTGTTCTTTCGCCGGTTTCATTTCGGGATCCATTTCATTGAGGACTGCAGTTTCGACAGAATTGAAATCCATTGGCAATTCCCGGGTATGTGGGTTCGGTATCAGTGATGAGCCAAAAATTGAATCACTAAATCCCGTCATAGTTCCATCCATAAAATCAGCGACGACGGGCAACCTTTCGCCTTTTGAATGAAGTGCCGGCCGGCACATGAGCAGACCCCGTGTGTACGGATGCTTCGGTTTCGCAAAAATATCTTGCACATCACCTTCTTCCACTATTTTTCCACGTAGCATCACTAAGGCACGGTCGGCCATATCCGCAACAAGTCCAAGATCATGGGTAATAAAAATAATTCCCATATTCTCCGACTTTCTTAGGCTTTTTAGAAGATCCAATATAGTTTTTTGTACCCTTACATCCAATGCCGTTGTGGGTTCATCACAAATCAGTAATGAAGGATTACAGCTGATTGCCATGGCGATCATGACTCTTTGCTTTTGTCCTCCGCTCAGCTGATGCGGATAATTATTATAAATCCGCTGTGGTTCCGGCAATAGTACTTTCTCGAATAATTTCAGGACCGTAGACCGGGCTTCTGTTTTGTCCATGTTTTTGTGCTGGATAAGAGGTTCACAAACCTGGGCTCCACAAGTCATCAGGGGATTCAATGAAGTCATTGGTTCCTGAAAAATCATTGCAAGATGGTTCCCACGATAGGACCTTAAAATTTTATCCGGGATACCCAGCAAATCACAATCCTGATTTCCGTCGGAAGAAAACCTGATGGATCCGCTTACGATTCTGGCTGCTTTGCTTAATAAATTCATCACCGTGAGGGACATGACGGATTTACCTGATCCTGATTCACCGACTATCGCGAGCATCTCACCGCGCATTAAAGAAAATGAAATATCCTGCAAAGCAGGTACAGCAGATTCTGATCCCGGAAAATCTACAGTTAAATTATTTATTTGAATGAGTGGAAGCAAACGTTTAATTAAAACCGAAGATGTCTGACGGTTTGTCCGCCGTTTATCAGTTGTTTGAGTGAATCAATACCAATTTTCAGATGGGTGCTTACAAAGTCACCGGTAACCCGCTGATCGCTCTCTGCGGTTTTTACACCATCGGGAATCATTGGCTGGTCGCTGACCAGCAGCAGTGCACCTGTTGGAATTTTATTATAAAACCCAACGGAAAAAATGGTAGCCGTTTCCATATCAATCGCATAGGCGCGAATCTTTTTCAAATATTCTTTAAATACTTCATCATGTTCCCAGACCCTTCGATTCGTTGTATAAACGGTTCCCGTCCAATAGTCAACTCCGAATTCACGTATGGTCGTGGAAATTGCCTTTTGCAACGCAAAAGCCGGCAAGGCAGGAACTTCGGGTGGAAAATAGTCATTGGATGTTCCTTCTCCGCGTATGGCAGCGATGGGAAGCACCAGGTCTCCCAGTTTATTTCTTTTTTTTAAACCACCACATTTCCCAAGAAACAAAACAGCTTTGGGTTTAATAGCGCTCAACAGATCCATGACCGTGGCAGCTGTGGGACTTCCCATGCCGAAATTTATGATACTGATATCACCGGCCGTTGCGCATTGCATAGGTTTGTCTTCTCCAACAACGGCTACTTTATGCATTTCCGCAAAGAGGTGAACATAGTGCGAAAAATTGGTTAGTAAAACATATGAACCAAAATTTTCCAGCTTCTCCCCGGTATAACGCGGAAGCCAGTTACTGACGATTTCTTCTTTTGTTTTCATAAATTCATTGCTGGATTCTATCTTCTAAACCTTTCCGCCAAACAAGATTCTGTAATTTAGCAAATAGTTGAGGTATGATTAAAATCTATTACCCTCATTATGCTTTCAAGATCAAAGAAGAAGAGCCCGGGAAAGAGTTCATTTTTGATGATCAGAGAAAACAATGGGTTCGCTTAACTGAAGAGGAATGGGTGAGGCAAAACTTTGCTCAATATCTGCTCCAGGTAAAAAAATATCCTTCCAGTTATATTGCGGTTGAGAAAAAAATAAAACTGGGTGAGATGAATAAACGATTTGATATCCTGGTATACGATAAGGCCGCCAAACCCTGGATGATGATTGAATGCAAGGCCATGCATAAACCACTCGATAAATCAGTGCTATGGCAGGCACTCCACTATAATATTGCTTTACCTGTTAAATATCTGGTTGTAACCAATGGTCAGCAATGCCACGCTTATAAGAAAGCGATTTTGGATTTTGAGGAAGTGAGCGTTTTACCTACATACGATGAATGAAAGCGTAAAGCGTAAGGCGCAAAGCGTAAAGCAAATGAGTTGGTACAAGAGAAAAAAAGTGCTTTACATTACCACGCCTTCAGATTTGCTTTACTCTTTACGCCTTTCGTTTTGCGCTTTTTAAGGGAATATCCCCAACTCAGCGTAAGACGTGCCTACCTTATTGATTGCTACAACATAAGCGGCAGTCCGCATATCCGGAATGGACGGATTGCTTTTCCAGCAGTTCATAATTTCGTGGGTTGCTGTTATCATTGTTTCTTCAAGACCGCTATAAACCAGATCCGCTTCTTCTGCACCATGCATGATAAACTCCCTTTCTTTCGGACGAACCTGTTTACCAGTAAGTTCTTCCAATTGGCCCAGGATATGAGTATTGAGATTCTCTGAAAATCTTTTTTCCATCCGCCCATAACGCACATGACTTAGATTCTTCAGCCACTCAAAATATGAAACTGTAACACCGCCTGCATTCAGGTACATGTCCGGAATGACCAACACGCCTTTTTTTATAAAAACTTCATCTGCTTCCGGCGTGAGCGGACCATTTGCTGCCTCGCCAATGATCTTTGCTTTCACCCGTTTTGCATTATGACCATCAATTACATTCTCAAGGGCAGCCGGAATCAGTATATCGCAATCCAATTCCAGCGCATCCGTCGATTTTTCCAGATTGGTTGCCCCTGGAAAATTCAAAATGGATCCTGTTTTCTTTCGGTGTTGAAAAACTTCTTCTTCATTTAATCCCGCCGGATTTGTGATCGCCCCTTCAAATTCTGCCAGACCGATTACTTTGGATCCGCCCTCACGAAAAAACTTGGCAGCATGATATCCAACATTTCCCAGTCCCTGCACAACTACCCGTTTTCCTTCTACGCCTGTGTGCAAACCAAGTTTATCCATCACGTCTTTTATATTGCACACTTCCCTGACCCCGTAAAATACACCCAGTCCTGTTGCTTCTCTTCTTCCTCTCACTCCTCCCTGTGTTACCGGTTTCCCGGTCACACAAGCCAGTGCATCTACTTCCCCCGGTCGCATACTCATATAAGTATCCAGGATCCAGGCCATTTCTCTTTCACCCGTTCCATAATCCGGTGCAGGTACATCGGTACCCGGACCGATAAAATTCTTTTTGATCAGTTCAGATGTATAACGTCTGGTGATTTTTTCCAGATCATAGGCAGAATATTTTTTGGGATCAATGGCAATCCCCCCCTTGGCTCCGCCAAAGGGTACATTCACAATGGCACATTTGTATGTCATCAACGCGGCCAGGGCCATCACCTCATCGAGATTGACGGACATAGCAAAACGGATACCTCCTTTGCAAGGTGTCTTATGATGAGAATGTTGTACACGATATGCTTTGATTACCTCTACTTTGCCTCCAATTTTAACGGGGAAGAACATGCGATACACCGCGTTGCACTGTTTAATCTGTTCGAGCACACCCGGATCCCAATTTGTATAAGGTGTTGCTTTGTCAAAACTTTTTTCTACAGCTTCGAAAAATTTGTATTCATTCCTGGCAGCCATATATCGTTTTTATTTAAAGAAATGTTGAATCGGACTACTTTATATTTTTTTCAATCCTGCTAATTTTTTTATCTGTATTAACCAGATATAGGAACAGGCCGATCAGAATAATAACCAATACAGCCACCACCACATATATTTTCCCGCTCGAACGAAAGGCCTCCGCCATTTGGGGTTTTTCATCTTTCAGACTATCCTGCGCATAAACAAAAAAAGAAAGCATCATAGCAAAAACGGAAAGGCATAAGCGTGAACTTAATTTAACCATGGAGCTCATGTTTTAATGAAAGCAATTGTAAACGCGTGCGTAAAGTTGTAATCCAGACGCCTAACAGAGTCCAGCCGGGTATGGCACCAAACCAGAAAATCACGCGCATCCTGCTGTCTATATCTTTCGTATCGAGTGCAGGATTACCCATGCCGCCGGGATGAAGACTTTCTACCAGTCTCGGAATAATCCAAATGGTTGGGAACAACATCGCAAACGCAAAAACATTATAGACTGCGCTGATGCGTGCAGATTTGTCCAGGTCGGTGAGTGAATTCCTAAGAACAAAATAAGCCAGGTAAATCAGAAGTGCGATGGCGGCTCCCAGTTGTTTCGGATCATTGCTCCAAAAATCTCCCCATGTATATTTTGCCCAGACAGAACCCGTAATCAGACCCAATAGACCGAACACGATCCCGGTCCTTGCAAATTCCACAGCATATATATCATCGGATGGACGGTTATGCCGAAGGTATTTTATAGAATAAATTACAGAGACAATGAAAAAAATCATCATTCCAAACCACATGGCAACATGAAAATACAGGTTACGAATAGTTTCATTCAGTATAGGCCTGGCGGGTACTTTTCCTAAAAATCCGGCTGTAAATGTATATAGCAGAAGAAAGAAACTCAGTAATTTCCACCAGTTCTTAAGAAACATATGGTAAACTTAAATAGACGCGGTTATTTCCGGCAGACAAAAATAGGATAAGGCTGTCAAAGCGAAAAGCAGAAAGCGTAAAGCGTTTGTCTTTTTTTAATCTTTCCATAAGAATGGGAACAGTATAACCGATAATACGACAATCATAATGTCGAAGGATGCAAGCAGTAATATGATAGAAGTCAACCCACTCTGGAAAACATCTGAAAATGCAAGCGTTGAAAGGCGCATCAGCAGCATCAGCTGCGGAATGATCAACGGAAATCCGAGAATAGCCATCAGGGCAGCATTTTGTTGTGCACGGGCTGCAATGGCAGCGAGAAAACTAAACACCAGACTGACACTGCAGGCACCAAAACAGGAGATTCCCAGGAAAAGAAGTGGATGTGCCAGAGGATATCCGAGTAAAAGACTAAACAATGAAAGACTGATCAGATTCATCAATAACATCAGTGCAGCATTAAATATCATCCGCGCCAGTATGAAATGTACCGGACTGCATATCGAATAAAAATATAGTTGTCTGCCCTTACCTTCCTGGAGAAATGTTTTGGCAATTGCGCTTACACAAATAAAGAGCTGCATCATCCAAAACAAACCATTCCATATCGTATTTTCCGGTTGACCCATAGCCAGGTAAAGTACAAAGATTGTAGAAGCCACGTAGAGCAGGACTCCATAAAAACTGTATTGCTGTCGAAATTCCAGCAAGACATCTTTTTTTATTAATGCCATAATCAGTCGCGAACTTCTGAACATTTTATTCTTTAAAATAAATTTAACAATTCGGTTTTTACATTAAACGTTTGACTGCGAAGTGCCTTTTGCATAACAAATCCTGCATCTTGGCTCATACAGGTCCTTGTCACCGATCAATAATTGTTCTGCGATTCCCGATTTCCGATAAGAATAATTCGCAATATTGCCACACTGCATGCAAATGGCATGCAACTTGGTAATGTATTCCGCTTTGGAAAGCAATGCCGGCATCTGACCAAAGGGATTGCCCTGATAATCCATGTCGAGACCGGCCACGATGACACGTGTACCCTTCGAGGCCAGGATATCACAGACTTCCGGCAGAGATTCATCAAAAAACTGGGCCTCGTCGATGCCGACCACGTCTACGGTAGAGACCTTTTCCAATATGGATTTCGCACTGGGAACCGGAATGGAAAGTATACTATTGTCATCGTGGGAGACGATATTTTCCGGATGATACCTGTCGTCGGTGAGGGGTTTAAAAATACCCACCCGCAGGTTGGCAATCCGCGCCCGGCGCAGTCTTCGGATCAGTTCTTCTGTTTTCCCTGAGAACATGGAACCACAGATAACCTCAATCCATCCGCGACGATCAAATTGCATGGCAGGCTCGATAAACATAGGCTGACAGAATTTGGATAAATATTTGCTTTAATTTTATATAACAGGTATCAATACTTCTCAAACGCCTAATGGAAAAACTGCAGCAACTCATCAGCAAGTTAAATGATCAATGCGAACAAAACGAAAGCGCACTTCAAATGCTTGTCACTCTTAAACAGATTGAGGCAGAGTTAACTACCATACATACAATAAATATTACGGGCAAAAAAAACCCGGCCGTATCTGTTGTTATGCCTTCTATGAATATTTCCCACCGCGCAGTTGAAGAATACATTCAGACCGTGCCTGAAGGTCACCAGGCCTGGATGGGTGGTGATCCGCTCATAGAAGTGCCTACCCTGTCTCATCAGCCCAATAACCGGGAGATAAACGACCTGATCGGTAATAGCGGGAAATCGATCAACGATAAGCTTAAACCGGGCAGCCAGTCGGAATTAGGCTCGGTTCTGAAAGGATCGCCTGTGAAGGAACTCCGGAAAGCTATCGGGGTAAATGACCGTTTTGTATTCATCAGTGAGTTATTCCGGGGTGATGAGCCGATGTATGAAAGGAGCATCAAAACCATCAATAATTTCCGAATTTTACCTGAAGCCCAGTATTGGATGGAACGGGAATTAAAAATTAAATTAGGATGGGATGATTCGCGTGATATCGTCCAGCATTTCTATCAGCTGGTCAGAAGGCGGTTTTCCTGAATGTAACGAATAATTTTTTCTGTCGCTCCCCTGCGCGCGTAAACATAATTCCTGGCTGCATTACCATGGAAAGTATACTCTTCCCGGTCATTCATCAATCTGCTGAAAACGGATTCCGCTTCGAGGGCATTATCGATGATAATGACCCCACCTGCATCAGCCAGCTCCATCACTTCAAAATATTTTTCTATCACGGGCCCTGTAATCACCGGCTTTCCGTACACCGCGGCCTCTAACACATTATGCACCCCATCGTCGCCGAAACCACCACCGACATAACAGATATCGGCATAAGAATACAGCCTGGCGAGCATCCCGATATTATCTATAATCAATACATTGGCAGTTGTCAGCTGGTGGTTGACGGTTAATGGCTGAGCGTTTGCCGTTGCGCTTTCGGCGTTCAGCTTTTCCAGTACCGAATACCGGATTGTATTTTTGAATAAAGATTCCATATCCTTCAGGTGATCTGTATCGATTTCATGCGGGGCGATAATAAATCGAATTTCCGGATGTGTATTCGCAAAGTGGTCAAGCTCTTCTTCATCTTCTTCCCACGTGGAACCTGCAACAATTACCCGACGATCCCCACAAAAATCAGCAATGGCAGGAACCGGCTCAAAAGCTTCAGCAATATTTATTACACGGTCAAAACGGGTGTCACCGCTTACAAATACTGATTGTTTAATATCCAAAGATTCAAGTAATTTTTTTGATTCTTCATTCTGAACAAAAAAAGCATGAAAACTATCCAGCATCAGCCGGTGAATATTTCCATACCATTTAAAAAAAGGCTGATCAGGACGAAAAAGCGGGGATATCAGCAACACAGGAATTTTCCTCATCCTAAGCTCGCGTAAATAGTAATACCAGTAATCATATTTAATCCAGAGAACAATCGTTGGCTTTATTAATTCAACCCATTTTCTCGCGTGAACGGCTGAATCCATGGGGAGATAAAAAATATAATCGGCGCCGGCATAATTTTTTCTGATCTGGTAACCGGACGGTGAAAAAAAACTTACAATAATGGTTATGTCAGGATGCAGTTTTCGCAGAGATTCGATCACCGGTCTGCCCTGTTCGAACTCGCCAAGAGAAGAACAGTGCATCCAGATACGTTTTTCACCCTGGATGTTTGCATTCCGGATTGTATTGAAAACACCCCGGCGTCCTTTAACCCAGGCAGCCGCTTTCGGATTCCAGGAGGAAACAATCCGGATACATGCCTGATACAGCCAAAGAAAGAGATTATATAAAACGATGGTCAATACCCGGGGGGTTAAATGATTCTGAAAGCAAATGTAACCCTTTCCACAACCATTCATAACTGATTGAGTCATTGTACAAACCATTATTTTGGCGTAGGTTTGTGCCCGTTAATAAAGAGCTTATGCAGCCAATCCAGATGGTAGATCTGAAAGGTCAGTATTCAAAAATTAAAGGGAAAGTGGATCTCGCGATTCAGGAGGTTTTGGATTCTACTGCATTTATAAATGGTAAAGCGGTTACTGAATTTTCCCAAAATCTTTCGAACTATCTGGGTATTGAACATGTAATACCCTGTGCAAATGGGACGGATGCCTTGCAAATCGCCCTGATGGGACTTGGACTAAAACCCGGGGACGAAGTAATCACTCCCTCATTTACATTCATTGCCACGACCGAAGTGGTTGCATTGCTGGGGTTGAAACCGGTATTTGCAGATGTGGATGCAAAAACTTTTTGCATTGATCCGGTTTCAATAGAAAAACAAATCACAAAGAAAACCAGGGCCATTGTGCCAGTACATCTCTATGGCCAATCTGCTCCTATGCAGGAAATCATGGACATTGCTTCCAGAAACGGATTGAAAGTAATCGAGGATAACGCACAGGCCATCGGGAGTGATTATACTTTCCAGGACGGAAAAAAATACAAAACCGGAACCATCGGTACGATAGGTACAACTTCATTTTTCCCGTCTAAAAATCTGGGAGCTTATGGTGACGGCGGTGCACTCTTTACCGGGGATTCTGCGCTCTCGGAAATTTTTAAGATGATTGCCAATCATGGTCAGAGTAAAAGATATTATCACGAAATAGTAGGATGTAATAGCCGGCTAGATTCAATACAGGCAGCGATTTTAAATGTCAAATTACCTTTACTGGACGATTATATTCAAAGACGCCGGAATGCAGCAGATTATTACGACCGGGTATTTTCTGGGCATCCAAAGATAATCGTACCATACCGGGCAACTTATACCAAACACGTTTTTCATCAGTATACATTAATTCTTAATGGTGCTGACCGAAACAAACTAAACGAATACCTGGCTACAAAGAAAATTCCATCCATGATATATTATCCAGTGCCGGCTCACAGGCAAAATATGTTCGCATCCTTCCAATCGGATCGGCAACAGCTGGATGTTACGGATTGGCTTACGGAACGGGTGATTTCACTGCCCATGCATACAGAATTGGAGGAGGAACAGCTAAGCTTTATATGCTCCAGCGTTTTAGAATTCCTTAATTGATCTTATCTGAAAATAAAACGAATTATTTAGAATGAAAATTGCAGTAGTTGGAACCGGGTATGTCGGACTTGTTACGGGAACATGTTTTGCCGAGACCGGGAACGATGTTATTTGTATTGATACGGACACAAAGAAAGTAAAAAAACTCAGCGGGGGGGAGATTACAATTTACGAACCGGGGCTGAATAAACTTTTCCTTAGAAACCTTAAAGAAGAAAGACTAAAATTTACGACCGATCTGGCCGTTGGCGTCAGAGAAGCAAAAATCATTTTTCTGGCGCTGCCAACACCACCCGGGGCTGACGGATCAGCCGATATGCGTTATGTGTTGGGCGTGGCGGGTGACCTGGGTAAGTTGATTAAGGACTATAAAGTAATCGTTGACAAGAGTACAGTTCCTGTCGGAACTGCTGAAAAAGTATATGAAGCGATTGCTGCTAATTACAAAGGTGATTTTGACGTTGTTTCCAATCCGGAATTTTTAAGGGAAGGTGTAGCTGTCGAAGATTTCATGAAACCTGACCGGGTGGTCATCGGGGCTTCTACCGGTCGTGCGCGAAAGATATTGGAAGAATTATATAATCCCTTCGTCCGTCAGGGAAACCCCATCATTTTTATGAATGAAAGATCGGCGGAACTTACCAAGTATGCCGCGAATTCTTTTCTTGCTACCAAGATTACATTCATGAATGAGATTGCCCAGATATGCGAACGCGTGGGTGCAGATGTTGATATGGTACGCCGTGGAATTGGAAGTGATGAACGCATCGGTAAAAGGTTCTTGTTCCCGGGCATCGGATATGGTGGAAGCTGCTTTCCTAAAGACGTACAGGCGCTTGTAAAATCGTCCGACAATGTTGACTATGAATTTAAAATTCTGAAAGCTGTTATGGAAGTGAATGAGAATCAAAAAATGCATCTCATTCCTAAAATAAAAAATTATTTCAAAGGCAAACTGAAAGGCAAACATTTTGCACTTTGGGGCCTTGCCTTTAAGCCCAATACGGATGATATCCGTGA
>DASSGT010000677.1:0-2754 GCA_035693345.1 Puia sp.
ACCTCCGTAGCCTGAACACATCCTCTGTTTTACTCGGTGAATCGCGAGAGAGAATGACTGACTGGCAAAAATCTCTCGATTCTTATATTGACCAGCTCAATGGAATACACCAGAGAATCCGAACTGTAAAGCATGACAGCACTTTATTAAATGATTCATTAAATCAGATTCTGCATGGTGAAATGAAGTCTGTATATGAGCGATCCCTCTCACTGGATTCATTGTACCATACTGCCGCAATAAAAGCAAATACACTCCGGAACCGTGTTTCAATAAATTTTTTACTGGTCAAAGATCTGCAATCCACCATCACTGACCGTCAGCAGGCCATCACTCAGGCCATGTGGAAACAGGAAGAATCGCCATTTTTGGCATTTTGTTCAACGGATTATGATACATCACTCTGGGATATCTTAAAAGACAGTCTCGGCCGGTCATTACGGGTGATTAAAATATTTATGGCCACCACCTGGGATACGAGGACCATCAACATCATTATCTGGATTTTACTTCTGATCTGGTTTCTTGTTACACTTCATGTGGTTCGCAAAATGCCGGATAATGATTCGGTTCTGAGAAATCTTACTTTCCTGAAACAATCTGCTCTCCTTTCCAGCTTACTGCTTTTGTTTACTTATGGATCGTTTATATACGTAAGCGCGCCGGCGGCTTATGTTCATCTGAACGAATTCATAAGATTGATTCTCTTATCCATATTGATATCATTCTATCTTACCAGGACAGGAAAAATGATTATGTTTTGCATCGCCATGCTATGGATCACATTTGCAATCGACGACCTGATGCTGGATTCTTCGTATGGGGAAAGATGGGAACTTATGATCGGAGGTCTTCTTTTATTCTGTTTATGCACCCTACTTTTATTAAAGAGAACAGTTGTTTTTAAAAATCTTGAAGATTCAAAAGCACGTTCATGGGTACTTTTTATCACGCTCATTCAAATAAGCATTTCAATTGTTTGTAACCTGACCGGAAGAGTCACCTTGTCAAAGATTTTTGCTTTTAGCGCAATCGATGGCCTGCTATTGGCACTTACCTTGAAAATTTGCTGCACGATATTGGTAGATGCCGTATATACACAATCTGAAGTTTTTCATAACCGGTTTTTTGCTTTTCTGAATTTTGTGGATCTGAAAAATAAGCTGCGCAGTGTGCTATGGATCGTAGCCATATTTGTGTGGGTACTTTCGATTTTGAAAAATCTGACTGTGTATGACCGGTTCATAGGGAACGCGATGTATTTCATCAACAAACCAAGAACGATCGGCAGTATTAATTTCTCTTATGCAAGCGGACTACTTTTCATACTTATTATTTGGATCTCATCAGTATTATCAAAATTCGTCAATTTCTTTTTCGATGAAAGTCGTAACCCCGGACCACAAAAAAAGACAAAACTGGGATCGATTGCACTGATTGTCCGGATTAGTATCTGGACAGTTGGATTTCTCATTGCGGTTGCTGCAGCGGGTATTCCGCTTGATAAAATTTCGATTTTAATAGGTGCACTTGGCGTGGGCATTGGATTTGGACTCCAGAACCTGGTGAATAATCTGGTATCCGGAATTATCATCGCTTTTGAAAGACCGATTCAGATAGGAGATACCATTGAGATTTCAGGAAAAACGGGAACAGTGCAGGAGATCGGCGTGAGATCAAGCCAGATCAGCAATGGCGAGGGAGCCAATATTATTGTACCCAATGGCGACCTGTTATCGCAGCAGCTGATCAACTGGACCATGCATAACAGGAACAAACGAATTAAGATCTTACTCAGTGTTCCCTATCAATCGGATTTCCGTAAAGCCCGCGATCTGGTGTTGGAAGAATTAAATAAAAATCAGAAGATCATGCGAGACCCAAAACCTGCTGTCACAGTCGATACATTTGCAAACAATGCCGTCAACTTTGAAGTCAAATTCTGGGTGCCTGACATGTCCGAAGTCGGCCCGATTAGAAATGAATTAATGCTGGATATTATTTCCTCATTTTCTAAAAACGCCATCACTATAGCGTAATGCGTAATACGTATAGCGTAACGCAATGTGATAATGAATTAACAATTGACAATTAACAATTGACAATTATTACCATCCTTTCCTATAGTCTCTCTTTACGAACTGATTGGCTTCATCAAAATTGCTGATCTTCATATTCACTGCATCCCAGATTAATTTTTTTCTTCCGGGATATGAATACTGAGTCCTTCCGGAATTTCCGGTGGGCGTTTTCTCAACACGTATATTCCAGGTCCTGAGTGCCAGGTTACCCATCAGGATGGTTTCAGTCAGCGGACCTGCATATTCAAATGGAGAACTAACTTCTTTTTGCCCATAGCCGGCGAGACATGCATTGATCCATTGAACATAATGTCCTTCCGGAACACGGGCAATTGTTTGCGGAACATTTACTTCCTTGGTTCGAGAAGTTGGCAGCAGTTTCGGATCACTGCCATAGGTTCCACACATGATTTTCCCCTTTGTACCGATGATTAAAACACCGCCGCCGCCATTATCGCCAAATTGTTCGTCAGCACCCAGCTCTTCGGGTCTTTGCGGAATAATCCCTCCATCCATCCAGTGCATTTTAACATCCGGTTTTCCATCCTTACCGGGAAAATTTAATATAACGGATGATGCAGCAGGGCAACTTTCCGGAAAATACTCCGGTGTCCACGCCTTTTCAAATATTGAAACCTGACTGCATTCCACGGAATTGGGATAACCAAGTCCG
>DASSGT010000678.1:0-2986 GCA_035693345.1 Puia sp.
TAAGAGAATTTGTATTCGATGTCAGGGTACGGCGGGATGCTGATAAATTTAATCTGAGAGTCAAAAACGGTCATACAGATCTCTACTACGATGGCATCCCGCTGATGCTGATAGACGGTATACCGGTGGATGGTTCAGCCATCGTCGCGCTGGATCCATTACAAATAAAGAAAATCGAAGTAATCGCACACCGGTATTATATGGGATCCTACGTTTTTGACGGCATTATCAATGTCAAATCATACAGTGGAGAAATCGGCGCCACCCAGATCGATGCCAATGCGACCGTGCTGGAATATGCATCTGTTCAGATTCCGCGTGAATTTTATTCACCATCTTATGATGATGAAAATGCCAGACAAAGTCATTTGCCGGACTTTCGGAATGTATTATACTGGTCACCACAAATTGTAACCGGTAATGAAGGAAAATCGCGATTTAGTTTTTTTACATCTGATGTGCCCGGTAAATTCATCGTCTCTGTACAGGGTATTACTCCGGATGGCATTCCAGGCAGCACCGTTACTTCTTTCGAAGTTAAAAATACCGGACCCCGTTGATTGAAACGCCCTGGGTGGTTCGCGTTATGAATTAGGCGTAAATGTCCAGGCTACAAAATCAGTCGCCGGAATATTTTGAACTCCGAGGGCACGCAGCATGGTCACCAATTGTCCGTTGTGATACGTGCTGTGATTGAAAATATGCTGGAGCAATAAATCGTATGATTGGGTAAAAGGAACACCGGCCTTATTTTGATAATTTAATTTTTCTACCAGCTGTTCATCATTCCTGGACGCAACCCATTTCACCCAAAGCTGATCAATGGCTTCCAGGGCTGATGAAAGTTTTTCCATCGATTCATTGAAAGGATCACCAGTAATGGTAATGGGCGCAAGGTTGAGTCTTCCCAGCCATAAACTCTCGGCTCCCCACACATGAAAAACGGTTTTATATAAACTGTCGAAGCTGCTGGGAATGATGGCATGTTGTTGTTCAGAACTAAGAGTATTGATCACATCAAGCAGTCGTTTATGTGCCCACTGATTAAATTGGGCATAATTTTGCAGGAGTTCATTAACGAGCATATCTATTGATTTATAAGTAGTTATGAGGTTTATGTAAATAAACGATTCGTAAACTTACGATAAAATCGAGTGTTCCCTCGCTTTCAACTGAAGCCCGGTCTTTCTACATTTGATACATCCAATCCGACAGAATAACCGATCCAATCCGAAGAGAAACCAAGGTCGAGTCCGAAATCCAAGTCCGAAAAAAATCAGTCCAAATTCGAAGAGAAACCAAAGGTCGAGTCCAAAATCCAAGTCCGAAAAAAAACTGTCCAAATCCGAAAGAAACCAAAATCAAGATCCTGAAAAAACCCTTCCAATCCGAACGAAAAACATTGTAAGATCCTGGTTTTTTGAATAACCGCTCAGAACTACTGGCGGTTTTTTCTTTTTAGATGAATGCTTAACCATTTGTTTCCAAATGCTTAACATAACGTTCATGTATAATCGAATCATAACATTTTTTTACACATTGAGTTTTGCCTGTCCTCTTTTCTAATACTAGATTTGAAATCCACTTAAATACAGACTATGAAACTACTACTCCATTATATCAGAATATTTTTTAACAAACCTGTACCGGTAACCGACAAAGAACAAGAGAACTTTTATCTGATTAACTGACTATCCAAAACCGCTGTGATATCCCCGGGAAAAGGAAATGCGTTGAATTGATTCCTGACCGGGATCCGGCGAATGCCGGAATGGATCCGAAGGAAAGATCAGGATTACAGGTCATAGCTAATCCGGCTGATTAGAAAATACCCCGCGCATTAAAATATATTCTGTTCCTGACCATAATTAGACTACCTTTTGAACCATCTTATAGCCTCATCTTTGTTTTGAGCTGCAAATAAAAATTACCCTCACAAGGAACCGTAATTTTGTTTCTCCCTCATTGTAAGACTGATAAGTTCTCACATTTAAAGCTTATCAGTCATGACATCAGAAGAAATATATACAGAGATTCATTCCCTTCAACTGGATATTGAGGAAAATGAAAGAAAATTTGATGAGGCTTTACAGGATACTCCGTCACAGGTGGAACTTGCCAGGACAATATATAGAAACATAAAAGTAATGGAAGGCAGGCTGTCAGACCTGAGAATCCTGCTCGATCAGGCAACCGGCTCATGAGGCATCGGATTAAATTCCCGATGCTAGTCACCCTTAGGATAAACAAAGGAAGTGGATTCTTCGACTGATTTGATCGGGCGAACTTCAATTTTAGCTCCCTTGATATAAGCAAATTCAGGATTTCGCTGCGCAATGGCGATGGCCTCGTCTATGTTTTTTGCGACAATATGATAATAACCAACGATAATTTCTTTCGATTCGTTATACGGACCGTCTTTAAATGCACCGGGTCGGCCGGAAACCATTTTGCCCTCTCTGATCAGCGGCTGCGCGCCTTTTAAATTCCCGTTTTTAGTTAGATTCTGAATATATACCATACAATCATTCAGAAACCGCTGCTGTTGTTCGGGTGAAAGTGCGGCTTTGCCATCTCCTTCGTTGCGGATCAGTAACATAAATTCTTTCATTTTAATAGATTTTATTGTTTTGAATGGAATTATCCAAACGACAATCAGACGCTCAGAAAAAAGACATCGCGGAATATTTTTATTTTTTCTTCGGGGTTAATGGATGTATCTGGTGATTTTCAGAGGGTTATCATTTCCATCCGGGGAATAAGCTGACCGGCTATGTAAAAGTAGAAATTTATAAGCCTTGAAACTGTAAAGCATCAGCCGGGTTATCTTTTCTCCTATTAATTTAATCATTTGATTAAAATATTTGGTTAAATCAAAAAGATCATTTTAATTTTGCAGAATGAAAAACACAAAGACTATTAAAAAAAAGCCCGATACCCCGGATCGCTCTACGGAAGAAAAAATAAAAGAAGCGGCGCGCATCGT
>DASSGT010000679.1:0-3406 GCA_035693345.1 Puia sp.
CTCCGAAAATCTCCAGCGCCTCTTTATTCTTTCCTGATTTCATCAGTGCGGTTGCGATATTATTCTTGTAGTTGATGACAAAGAAAGTATTTACCGGCAATTTTGATTCTACAATGGAAAGCGCTTTTTTGAAATAGCTAATACTTTTATTATAATCACCCGTCTCATAATAGAGCGCACCAAATTTGTTAAATAATCTTTCTGATTCACTCAATGCCGGGTAATTGTTATTAATCAATTCCGCCTGTTTATAATAATATCCGGCACTGTCCAAATCGTTTTGGCCATAATAAATGGTGCCGGCATATAAGCAGGGTTGAAATAATAATGAATCCGGTAATTGACTATTTGATTTGATTATCCCAATGGCTGCTGTGAAATAATGAAGGGCGAAGTCGGGTTCATTGCCTGACATTTGCAGGATCCCGCATTTAATATAGCTGTCAACCAGCGTATCGGTGTATTTCCTTTTTTCATTCAGTATATTAATGACCTGCTGATATTTTAGAAAAGCAGCGTGATCCGTTTCAGCGTTTGCGTTTGCCGATGAATATAATTTCTCAGCCTGGTTATATAATAGTTTGTAATCTGCTGATGATTTATTTCTTTGACTAAACGGGGAGAATGTGATGAGTAGCAGCAAAACAATCAAAGGGCTGTAATAACGCATCCGCATGAATTTGATTCCTTCGAATGAAGTAAATTACAAAATCATACCGGTAACCAGGATTTGAATTATCTGCCCAGAATAAAAATACAGGGTGGACGGGGCTTTGGAACTTGCTGTCCAAGAAGTACTGTTTGTTTTGCAACGCTGTTGACCGAGGTCATCCTTTGGAAAGGAGTTGGTTTGGGCTCCACTCCCAAAATGGCTCCCACTCTGGAATTGATAATATCATATGCTTCCTGAGTTACATCATTAATGGAATCGAAATAGTAGAGTTTCACTTTCAGGGTATTCAATGATTTACCACTATGGTCGTTGATTCGATAATTCAGATCAAATTCATGACGATCATTATTTGATGGTGTAGTTCCAAAAACTCCATTACGGACCGTTTGTGCCAGATTGATAGTACCTACTATGGTATTCACATTACATCCGGCACTGTTACAACCGGATCCGTCATCGAAGATGGTTCCATTATTTACACCGGGTATTGTATTGTTGAAACTTGCATTGTACAGTGGTTTCAGTACCGAATCTGCGGTTGTCAGTTTATAAAAGCCGTCCAGGTAGTTGATTCCTGAAATGACGATTTCCGTACTTATTGAATCATTCGTGCCATCGGGTATGAATGTTATCCGGTAGCGAAGTCCTGTTTCACTCTTTGAAACATTGATTTCACCCGTTTTTGTGTCAATATCGATTCCGTCGGGAAATCCAATATATTGTCCTGATTGCACTTTTACAGGACTGATCATGTAGTCATTCGTCTGGGGACTCAGATAGAAAATGGAATCGCCATAACTGAAAGTCACATTCGGGGGTGGAACAGGTGGATTTGTAGTGGAATTATTGTCTTTTTTACAGGAAATAGCACCGATTATCGCGGTAATAACCAAAATAGAAACGCGGAGGGTGTTTTTCATGCCTGTCATATATATATTAGTACGTGTAACTGGCAATTTTGTAACCAAAAAGGCGAAAATCTTATCATATTTTGGCCAATTTAGCCTGAATGGCAAGCCGGCTCGTTTCCGTTTTGGCTAGGCTAAGGGCTTTTTTGTAATTCTCAATGGATTTTTTATTATCAATATCCAACCACAGCTCTCCCAACAGGCCAAAATAAAAGGGATTTTCGGTGAGATTTAATTTTTCAGCTTCTGCAATGGCTTCTTCCTTGCTGTTGGCTTTTGATAATGCATAGGTTCTGTTAAGTGCAGCAATGGGGGAATATTGAATCTGCAACAAACGATTATAGAGCTGCAGAACATTTTCCCATTTTTCTTTCGTGTCCGATTTTTGCGTGCTCCAATAGGCAATGCCCGCTTCGAGATGATATTTTGAAACAGAGCCCCCGTTTGCAGAACGGTTCAGATAGTAACCTCCCTGGCTGATCAAATCCGGATTCCATAAACTGGTATCCTGTTCATCATATAAAACCGTTTCGCCGTCTTTGTTAAACCGTGCTTCAAAACGCGACGCATGAAAACACATTAATGAAAGAAGGGCATTGACAGCAGGCTTATTGGTATTTTCATTTTCCACAAGCATTTTGCATAATCGCATAGCCTCAAAGCAAAGTTCTATTCGGATCGTTTTATTCTGACTGAGAGAATAGTATCCTTCATTAAATAACAAATAAATAGTTCCCAAAACAGCTTCTAATCTCAGGTCCATCTGAATGGCGGATGGTAATTCAATATCAATCTTCTCCGTTCTCAATTTTTCTTTTGCCCGGAATAAGCGTTTATTGATCGTTTCCTTATTTGTCAGAAAGGCATCTGCAATTTCTTCAATTCCAAAGCCGCATAGTATGCGAAGCGATAATCCAATTTGTGCTTCTGAAGAAATAGAAGGATGGCAAATCGCAAACATCATTTGCAACTGACTGTCATTAATATTTTCAGGAGATAAATCTTTTTCCGGATCCAGTGACGTGAGCGCCTCATTTTTTAATGAGGGAACGATTTTATTTTCGAAAACGGAATTCCGTTGTAAATGGTTAATCGCTTTGTTTTTCGCTACATTATAAAGCCAGGCGACCGGGTTTTCCGGGAAACCGTTTATTCCCCATGTTTGTGTGGCCGTCAGAAATGTGTCGCTGGCAATATCTTCAGCGGTCTCTATTTGTTCAAAACCAAAACGTTTTGAAAGTACAGCAACAATTTTCCGGTACTCCGTTCTGAACAAATGTGGTATGACTGCTTCCTCCTTCTTCATCCTGCCGCAAAGTTAAGTCGCGTCTGTCATTTGGGATTCTGCACTCTTCTTACTTCAACGCTATTTCCTTCTCCGTTTAAAATGGGACAACCTGCCGCCATTTTTACCGCATCGTCAAAATCTAATGCCCGGATGATCGTATAGCCGGCAATGGATTCCTTAACTTCTGCAAAGGGCCCGTCAGTGATTACATGATTATATTTTAGTACCCTGCCTTCTGTTGACAATCCTTTTCCGCCAACAAATTTATTTTGTGCGGCAATACCTCCAATCCAATCCTGATACTGTTTCATGTATTCCTGTAACAATTCGGGCGAAGGTTGTTTCTCCTTCGTCAGGATGTCGAGTCGGAAAAGCAGTACAAATTCTTCCATGATCCTTTTTTTAAAGTTAATGATGTGTATTGAAAAACTATTCCTGTAATTGAAAAGAATATTCCTTATGATATAACAATCAAAAGAAAGGGATTTGGACAGAGGATTCAATATTTAATTTGCCTCGTTGCCTGCCGATTTGCGG
>DASSGT010000680.1:0-3913 GCA_035693345.1 Puia sp.
ATTCCAACCCACGGTTCAGCAATCTCGAAAATGAGAATGAACATATTCCTCCATTTTATCATATCTATTTCGACCAGATAATACCTCTGAAACCCATTTTAATCGAAAAAAATGGAAAGGTTGACCGAAAATTTTCTTTATTTCTTTGTAAAAATTATCATTTTAGACCATAATCCGACACCTGTTAGCATGCCTAAAAAGGTACATTTATTTTGTTAAATTTTACCCTGGAGTTCTGAATCTCCGGGCATTATTCTGAAAACATTTCAATGGCAGATTTAATGCCTTGGCAAATCAAAATAAAGGGTAAAATACTTCCACCTTACCATGCGGAATATTATTTTCGTTCGTTATGTTAGAGATGAAATATCCATTGAAATACCTGCCCTGCGTACTTCTGTTTACTCTTTTTCTTTCCTGTACCGGTAGCAGGAAAACGACTGCTTCAAAGGAGGAACAACTGACACTCCCTGAGCTGCCTCTTTCTGAATTGGATATCCCTGTCAGACTAGCTGCTGCTCCTATCATAGCAAAAGCTGAGCATCTGGTTCCTGCTGAATTTACATCAGATGCATGGCCACAGTTCATGCAGCCTTCCTGTGATTTTCGTTATAAGTATCGGTTTGTAAGAACCGCTCTACAGATATCATGCAATAATAATCTCTTCAATATCCGCTTTGGCGGAAATTATCAGGTGAGTGGAAGCAAATGTTTATGCACGGCGGGCATACCCGTCACACCCTGGATTTCGGGAAATTGTGGATTCCCGCCACAACAGTTGAGGAAAGTGAATATGGCTCTTAGCACTAATCTGCAGTTCCTTTCGAATTATTCGGTTCATTCAACAACAACCATTAACCAGATTCAACCTGTTGATAAGTGTTCTGTTTCTATTTTTTCCAGTGATATCACGCAGCTGGTCATGGACAGTATACGATCTTCACTCATCGCATTTACAAGTACGCTGGATCAGTCCATCGCAGGACTGAGTTTTACAAAATTCATAACACAGCTGAAAGACAGTAGCTATCGGAAAATTGCCGTTGGCAAATACGGATATTTTTTACTCAATCCAACGGCATTCCGGGTTGGACAGCTGAATTATATTAAAGACAGTTTTGCGATTTCGTTGGGGCTATCCTGCAAGCCCCTGCTGGGTTCGGATCCTTCGAATCATATTCCGGTACCTTCCTCTCTTCCGGCGTTGTTACAGACAGACACCCGGAATGGCGTACGCCTGTATATGAATATGAATTATGATTATCAGTTCCTTTCAAAAACTTTGCATGATAGTCTTTATAACAAAGTTTTTGAGGTACAGGGAAGAACAATCGTGGTAAAGGATGCCGTCATCCGGGGTTTCGGCAATCACCAGATAGAACTTCAAATTGATTTTGCAGGTAGCAATCATGGCAGCATATTTCTTCGGGGGACGCCCGTTCTGGATACCGCGAAACAAACAATGGTTATTCCGGATATCCAGTATTCCATGGAAGGAGAAGACCTGGCTT
This sequence comes from Puia sp., assembly GCA_035693345.1. Classification (GTDB taxonomy): domain Bacteria; phylum Bacteroidota; class Bacteroidia; order Chitinophagales; family Chitinophagaceae; genus Puia. The sequence goes on from DASSGT010000680.1 coordinate 1,512, forward strand.
TGAAAATAGCCAGAAGTTTGTTTAGAAACAAGATCCGTAAAACCATCCAGGGAAAATCTTATCTTGATATAAACGCCTTGCTCACGGCTAATAAAACGACGATCGATCAACTGCTGGACAAAGAGTGGGCTCCAGGAATTTTTTCATCGGGAAACATTCAGGAAGCTAAAATCATTGGGATGTTAGTAACCAGACAAAATATTCAGCTTCAGGTGTTTGTATCAGGTGAGCTAAAAATATTGGGCGGCAACCTTTAACATAAGATTTACGTCTTTTGACAAAGATGAAGTGGTCGCGCTATTAACTTCACCTTCGCAAAAGGCCTTAAGACTATTGATGAACGGTAATCACCAAATTAGCGCATTGATTGCTGGCTGCAGGCAAAATGACCGCGCCAGTCAGAAGGAATTATATGAATTCCTGAAGGGATATGCTATGAAGATTTGTTATCGTTATCAACATAATCAATACCAGGTTGAAGAAATCGTGAACGAAGGTTTTACCAAGTTCTTTAAAAATATCCACCAGTTTGATGAAAACAGACACTTGGAAATATCCATGGCTCTGAAGGGATGGTTTAAACGAATCCTGGTGAACACATGCATAGATTATTATCGCAAAAATTCCTCCTATTTACATGGCCAGATGCTTTCTGAAGAAACGGAAAAAATAGCCGATCATGGGGAAACCGGACTTGATAAACTGTCGTATAAAGAAATTATCGAAGCTATCAGGCTATTGTCGCCCGCTTATAGAACGGTATTTAATCTGTTTGTAATCGAGGGCATGTCGCATGAGGAAATTGGCAAACACCTTGGAATATCTGTGGGTGCTTCTAAATCGAATCTGTCTAAAGCCAGGGAAAATCTGAGGAAGATACTGACAAAAAAATCGGACGTTAAAAGATATGTCGAACCTATCTGATAAAGAAATAGACCGGTTAAGCAGGGAAGCGGCGGATTCTTATGAACCCGACGATTCCTCTCTTTCCTGGAGCAGGCTTGAGCAGAAGCTCGACCATACGATGCCGGAACGACCGCCTGACAGATTTCGTTTTGGCCGGATGAATCCTTATGTCTGGGGCCCGGCTGTTATATTGCTCGCAGGAGCGTCATTTTTTGCCATTAAAAACATTCGTTATAGCCAACATTCTACACCAACCATTCAGACTGTAAATCAATCCCTTTCTGTTCCCGAAGCAAATGATCAAAATGCATCCGGGAATACCATTCATTTGGACAGTACCACCGCTGTTCAGGAATCAACCGAAGGAGAAAATATTCATTCGGCAGCATCAGACCAGAAGCAGCCGACATCAGGATTTGATGCCGATGCCGGAAAATTGTCCGGGTCTGTTTCAAATAAATCATTTGCAAATCCAAATGCAGTTTCCGGTTATAAACAGACCGATAGAAAGAGTTCCTCCTCCGATGTCATCAAATCAGGAACTATTGCAGCTGCCGGCTTATCTGAAACCAGTCGCAGTATTTCAGGCGGGAAACAGAATGCGTCTGAATCAAATGGCATGGCCGCAGAAACCGGAGCGGCTGGCATTGCTGGCGGTGTACAAAATAAAAATCAAATCCATTTACCTGTCGTTATAACCCATGGTACCGGGCTTGGAAAAGTAACAGGCAATGATTCTCTGATGAATCAACTTGCCCAGTCAAAAACACCCATACATCAGAAATCGCTTCATCTGAATCGCTCTCTGAATATCGGATTTACTTTCGGTCCGGATTATACAAATGCCGGAGGCGTCAACAATAATCAAATTGGTAATAATATCGGATTGACGTTAGGATATTATCTGACTGACAAACTTTCCATAAATACAGGGTTCATTTATTCGAACAGGTTCTACTGGTCAAAAGCTCATAACTATTTCTTCCAGCAACCTGCCAATACACCGGTTGCCTATCCCGGATCTTTTGCAGCGCCACCGCCGATTGATTATGTAAACGGTGCCAGCAATATCTGGGAGTTGCCATTGACATTACGATATGATTTTGCCCATCATAATAAGACCAGGTTCTTCGCGAATGCCGGTCTCTCCTCTTATTTTATGATGAAGCAGACTTATATTTATTTCCTCCATTCAAACCAGAATCAGCTTGCATACGAAATTTCCGACAATCAACAGGTAAATTACTGGTTTGGGATAGCGGATATATCAGTCGGATTTGAAGCCGAGATTGGAAAAGGATTTTCCTTCCAGGCGGAACCCTTTCTGAAATTGCCACTTCGGAATATGGGGATGGAAGATTTGAAACTAACCAGTTACGGATTTCTCATGACTTTCAGATATGCACCCGTACTCGGCCGCTCAAAAAAATAGTAATTATTTAATCTTTTTTGCAGAATCAAACCATACGGGTGTTGCATCATTCCATGTGCCATTG
>DASSGT010000681.1:0-2527 GCA_035693345.1 Puia sp.
CGATGCACTGGGATTTGCACCCGCTGCAGCTACGGCGGCTTATTATAAATCGAAGGGATATTATTTTCCTCCGGAATACGGACCACTGGCAGCTGTAACTCCGGGCACACCGGGCGGTCTTTGTTATATGCTGGCAGAATATGGAACGATGAGTCTGAAACAGGTATTGGAGCCGGCAATGCAACTGGCTGCGGGATATCCGATAGATGCCCAGGTCTCTAATAATATGCAAAAAGGAATTACAAGTATTAAACAATGGCCATATAGCAGTAAAGTTTTTCTAACTCATCCGGGCGAAAAAAGGGAAGCACCTGAGCCGGGTGAAATTTTTGTTCAGAAAGATTTACTGGCCACGCTCACAAAAATGGTTGACGCTGAAGATCAGGCGCTCAAACAAAATAAATCGCGCAAGGAAGCGATTTACGCTGCCTATGACCGGTTTTACAAGGGCGATATCGCTAGGGAATTTGTCAGAGGTTGCCAGGAACAGGGCGGATTGATCAGCATGGAAGACCTCGCCCGCTGGAAACCATTGGAGGAAGAACCTTTACACGTAAACTATAAAGGTATAGACGTATATAAACTACAACAATGGTCACAGGGTCCGGCGTTACTTCAAAGCCTGAATATTCTGGAGAATATCGATCTGCGCGCAATGGGGTATAATAGCACAAAATATATTCATACACTTTATCAGACAATGAACCTTGCATTTGCAGACAGGGATTTTTATTATGGCGATCCTTATTTTCAGCCAAGCGAACCCATTCAGGGGTTGCTGAATAAAGAATATGCGAAACAAAGAGCCGCCAGTATTCAGTACGATCATAATGACAGTACCTGCGCACCCGGCGATCCATATCCGTTTGAAGGGAAAGTGAATCCGCACACCGCATTGTTGAAATCCAGATTTGGAAATAACTGGCCGGCAAATAATAACAGGTCTGCAGGTTTAAATGGTCAGGAGCTATATGCAAATAATCAAAATCCAGAAATGGACTTTGGCCCTAATTCTTCTGCCTTCAGTCCGGAAGACGAAGCCCAATATGAAGACCGGCTCTGGCGTGGAACTACATCAATAGAAGCTTGTGATTCGGCAGGCTGGGTAGTTTCGGTTACACCCAGCGGAGGCTGGCTTCCTGCATGCATTGCTGGTAACACGGGCATCGGAATGAGTCAACGTATGCAGAGTTTTGTTTTGGACTCTACGCTGAATCCATTTAATGTATTGGAACCGTTTAAAAAACCCAGAGTAACTCTGACGCCAACACTGGCAATGAAAGACGGGAAACCTTTTCTTTCATTTGCTGTACAGGGAGGCGATACACAGGACCAGAATCTCCTGCAGTTTTTTTTAAATGTGGTTGAGTTCAATATGACCGTTCAGCAGGCCGTGGAAGCAGCAAATATTAATACGGATCAGCTATGGCTTTCATTGGGTGGTGATAAAAGAATCGACAGACAACCCAGGCCGGGTTACATTTTACTAAATAATAAAATCGATTCCACTGTCAGGAAAGATTTAAAATCCATGGGATATACCTTACGATTTGCAGACAGGACTAGTGGTCCTGTCAATGCCATTTATTATGACTGGACTCATGGAAGTTTCTGGGGTGGCAGCAGTAATTATGGAGAGGATTATGGAATCGGCTGGTAGCTTTTAAAAAAATATAATGAAAGCCGGCTCCGGTTATTTTTTGAGTTTGGTTTTATAAAAGATTAGTTCTTCAATTTAAAATTGAAAATCAGCGTCCCGTTGGATTCGTCGGATCCACTATTGAATTTAACCTGATGTGCTTTGCGAATAGCGATGGCTTTCAGGCCGGCATCTGCCGTTGTTGATCCTCTGGGCTGGTATTCTGCACTGGTAACGTTTCCTGAAGCATCCACTGTGATATCCACGGCCACTTTTGCATTCTCATTAAATTCGTCCGTAAAGGAAGGAGTGCTGCTGATTCTTCTACCCTGGAGACCGCGTGCGATTGCAATGCCATTGCCATGCCCACCGCCGGAATAATTGGTAGAATTCGGATCGCCTCCTGGTTTACCCTGATCACCTTTTCCACCGGCAATGCCCTGATTACCTCCGGGTTTAAAATGATCTGCATCGTTTCCACCGGTGCCATCACCGTTCACACCATGAAATACAGCTTTGGGTTTTGGCGGGGCAGGTGTCGGATTTACAGCCGGCTGGACCGTTTTACGAGGAGTTTTTACCGTCAGATCTTTCTCTGGAATTTTCTTAGCCTCGGGTTTTGTAACTGGCGGTTGTTTGACGGCCGGTGCAGGATCCGGATCTTTGTCATCGGTCTCCACATCTTTTAGTGCTTCTTTTGTTGGGGAAACCGTTTTAGGAGGAGTATATTTTTCCTGGTCCTGTTTGGAAGGTTCATTCGGAAGAAAAGGCTGGTTGCTACCCAAACCCTGATCGCTGTTTCCGAGATTTACCTCCAGCCCTTCTTCTACAGGCGTTGGCGGATTAAATGGCAGATTCCAGGAAACTAATAAGAGCATAGTTAATAAC
>DASSGT010000682.1:0-3834 GCA_035693345.1 Puia sp.
GTTGTCATCAATAAATCGGGTCACTCAGATTTCGGTGCATTGCAGAATTGGAGAAGCGAAGCTGATGGCGAACTGTTTTATTACATCTTTGATATTTTATGGCTTGACGGATATGATCTGAAGCCGCTTACCCTGATGGAAAGAAGGAAAATTCTTAAAACCCTTAAGCTATCTTCAGACAATCTGCGTATCAGTGAGGCATTCGAAGAATCAGGCATCCGGCTTTTTGAATCCGTAAAGAAACTGGGTCTCGAAGGAATTATTGCAAAAAATAAATGGAGCACCTATCATGAAAATGTACGGACCCGGGAATGGCTCAAAATAAAGTCACATCAGCGTCAGGAAGTGGTAATCGGCGGTTACACGATCAATGATGGTTCTTCCAAATTATTCAGTTCCTTACTCGTCGGTGTTCACAAGAATGGCAAACTGATATATACAGGAAAAATAGGAACGGGCTTTAATGAAAAGACACAGAAAGAACTATTAAAGCAATTCAAACCCCTGATTACAAAATCTGCGCCTTTTCAATCCATACCGGATATCAATAAACCTTCCCGATTCAGGCCCGATCCTCCGAATGCAAAAGCGATCTGGCTGAAACCAAAACTGATCTGCGAGGTAAGTTTTACTGAAATGACTGCCGACGGTGTGATGCGGCATCCTTCATTTGAAGGAATGAGATCGGACAAAAATCCGGATACGGTTGTAATGGAAAAAGAAATTCCGGTAGATAAAATAAAAGGAAGAAAAAAATTACCAGATCAAATCAATATCATCATGGCAACTCCCACAGGTGAACTAAAAACGTTGCTGAATCCTTCCGAGGAAACACAGGTCAAAAAAATAAAGGGACATGAAATAAAATTCACCAACCTCAGTAAGATTTACTGGCCCAAAGAAAAACTTACCAAGCGCGATATGCTGAATTATTATTATCAGGTGGCTCCTTTTATCTTACCATACCTGACTGGCAGGCCGCAGTCACTCAACCGGTTTCCGAACGGAATCAATGGAGTAAGTTTTTACCAGAAAGATGTAAAAGGCAAAGCCCCTGAGTGGATTCAGACTTTTGCTTATCAGTCCGAGGCTGACAATCGTGAAAAGGAATTTCTGGTCGCAACCGATGAAGCCAGTTTGTTATATATGGCATCCCTGGGTTGTATAGAAATGAATCCATGGTCCAGCACCATTAAAAAACCAGATTATCCGGATTGGTGCATCATAGATCTTGACCCTGATAAAAACCCTTTCGATCAGGTCATAGAAACGGCGAACGTCACTTATAACTTACTGAAGAGTATTGGTATTGATTCCTTCTGCAAAACATCGGGCTCTACCGGTATTCATATCTACATCCCATTGGGTGCAAAATATACATATGAAGATTCAAAGGAATTTGCCCGTTCGATTGTAACGAGGGTACATGCGGAAATCCCGAAGTTTACGAGTATTGAACGCCCCACCGCTAACCGAAAGGGGAAAATTTATCTGGACTTCCTGCAAAACAGGCCACAGGCTACACTTGCGGCACCTTATTCCGTAAGACCCAAACCCGGCGCTACGGTTTCCATGCCTCTTCATTGGGAGGAATTAAAAAAAGGATTAAAGATGCAGGACTTTACGATACGCAATGCTGTAGCAAGAATTACCGGGCAGGGGGATATTTTCAAGCCTGTATTGGGCAAAGGGATCGATATGAAGAAAGCATCAAAGGCTCTCGACTGACAGAAGAATACCTCTGTCGCCAGAAGGGCACGCAGATTGCACCAAAAATTAAAACCTTATTATGAAGTATACAGATCTAAATAAAGTTGTCAGCCCCATTACCAACATTTCCGAAAAACAAAGACTGGTTTCTGCTGTAACCGGTGGACTTCTCCTGGCGATGGGTATTTTTGGCTTTGGCAAATCTTCTTTCCGGCGATCCGTTCGAATGACGGCGGGGGCCTTACTGATTATGCGTGGATTAACCGGATATTGTCCGGTGACCGCATTACAAAATGCAAGTGAAGACACTCCCGTAGAAGAAAATTCCGGGACCCTTGTATCGGGTTAAAATGCACAGCAACTACGCTACTATTTGTAATTTTATGAATGACTAAGAAACTGATTGTTCTATCCGGAGCTGGTATCAGCGCTGAAAGCGGCCTGAAAACCTTCCGGGACAGTGATGGGCTCTGGGAGGGCTATGACGTCAATGAGGTGGCCACGCCCGGAGGCTGGAAAAAAAATCCGGCATTGGTTCTCGAGTTTTATAATATGCGACGGAGTAATGTCCGCGATGCGAAACCGAATGCCGCTCATCATGGGCTGGCTGATCTCGAAAAATATTTTGACATGCAGATCATCACTCAGAACATTGACGATCTGCACGAAAGGGCAGGATCATCACGCGTTTTACATCTGCATGGGGAGATCTTCAAAATGCGAAGTGAGTTAAATGAAGGCATGGTTTACCCTATTCGGGAGGATATCCGATTTGGTGACAAGGCGCCGGATGGCGGACAACTTCGGCCCCATATCGTATGGTTTGAAGAGCCGGTTCCTCTGATCGCGGATGCCAGCCGGTTGGTGCGTAAGGCGGATATCATGGTAATCATCGGGACTTCCCTCGCAGTATATCCCGCAGCAGGTCTGATTGATTTTGCTTCTCCGCAAATACCAAAATTCATCGTAGATAAAAACATTCCTTTCACAAGGGGCATTCAAAACCTGTACGGCATTCAAAAACCGGCAACAGAAGGTATCGGGGAATTGAAAGAGCAACTCATGAAATATATATAATCACCGATACATGGCGGATAGAGGTAAGGAACGAAATCCGTGATTTTTGCCGGAAAAAGATATAGGCTTTAAACCTGTCATTCCGCCTGTTTAACAGCAAATAATTTTCATCCTGATGCTTCTTCGGGCATAACCTTATATTTGCTCATTCTCGAAATCAATAAAAACATTTTCCATGAACAAAGCAGAACTGATTGCAAAATTGGCCGACGACGCAGGTCTCACTAAAACACAGGCCGGCGCCGCGCTCGATTCATTTACAGAAGCCATAGCCAAAACACTCAAAAAAGGCGACAAAGTAACACTTGTCGGATTTGGAACATTTTCTGTTTCAAAACGTGCAGCGCGAAATGGCCGGAATCCTCAAACCGGTGCAACCATCAAGATAAAGGCGAAAAAAGTAGCAAAGTTCAAAGCGGGCAAAGAACTTGCCAGCCGCGTGTGATTGTATTTTCAATATTATTAAACAGGGGCCGGCAATATGCGGCCCTTTTTCGTTGGCAGTTGGCAGATGACAGTTGGCAGTTGGCAGTTGTGATATAGTGCACTTTCAGTCTTCCAGTCTTCCAGACTTGTGTGCTAGTCATCCAGACTTTCCTCCGGCGCAATAAATTCCACACGGTAAATACGCATCAGCAAAATAAAAATCGAAATGAGCAGTGGACCGAAGATCAGACCTATAAATCCAAATAACGGGACGCCTACAAATACTCCGAATAAGGTGATCAGCGGATGAACATTTCCGATCCTTCGTTGCAGCCACAGACGAAAGACATTATCCATCGTAACAATTACACCCAAACCATATACGAGGATGATGATCCCCTTTGTTGTTTCACCATTTGCAAATTGTATAATGGCCAGAGGCACGTAAGCAAGGGAAGACCCGACAAGCGGCAGGATAGAAGTAAAAGCAGTCAACGCGAACCACAGCAGGGGCTCTTTAATGTCTAAAATCAGGTAGAGAATCAATCCGGCAATGCCCTGCAACAGAGCAATCAGCGGAATACCGACCGCATTGGATATCACCATCTGGTTCATCTGGTG
>DASSGT010000683.1:0-2984 GCA_035693345.1 Puia sp.
TCTGCTGTTGTATGTATCCGGCGTAAAAAGTATTGAAACGAGAAATACGCTCGGACTTACACTCATAAAGCTTACTTTTTACCAGGGCACCAATATGGCGCAGGCAGCGGCGGAAGTTGCCACATTTAGCAATCGGGCGCAGACTTCTTTTCCGCCGGGTACACAGCCGCCTTTTATTATACGCTTTGATGCTTCCACGCTGCCCATCGGACAACTGGTGCTGAGCAGTAAAATTCGCTCAAACAATGAACTGATGGACCTGGCCAATGTGTATGTGCGTGCATCTTTTACTTCCGTTCCGGGCCTGGTATCCCCGGCGCCATTCGGGGGTAACGTGCGAACCGTAGTTATAAAAATAAATCCTGAACTGCTCAGGGTACATCATCTGACGCCCGACCAGGTAGTAGAGGCTCTTAGAAATAATAACCAGGCTACGCCCGCCGGAAATGTGCGCATAGGTAACTACAATTATTTTACACCCGCCAACACGACCATAAAAAACATAAAAGACTTTGGTGATATCCCGATTTATAAAGGGGCTGTGGAAAATGTTTACATGCGCGATATTGCTGTTGTGGAAGACGGGGCAGATGTTACCAGCGGTTATGCGCTGGTAAACGGTAAAAGGTCTATTTATCTGCCGGTTACAAAATCGGCAGATGCTTCCACCTGGGAAGTGGTGCAGAATCTGAAAAAAGCACTTCCCCGTTTCCAAAGCCAGTTGCCCGAAGATGTAAACCTTTCTTATGAATTCGATCAGTCTGTATATGTCATCAATGCCGTAAAGAGCCTGATTTCAGAAGGAGCCATTGGGGCCATATTGACCGGCTTGATGGTATTATTATTTTTAGGAGACAGGAGGGGCGCACTCATTGTAGTATTGACCATACCAACATCGATCATCTCCGGCGTTTTATTTCTGTATCTTTTTAATCAGACCATCAATATTATGACACTGAGCGGACTGGCACTCGCCATCGGCATTTTGGTGGATGAATCGACGGTGACGATTGAGAATATACATCAGCATCTGGCTCTGGGAAAACCAAAAGCGCTTGCTATATGGGACGCCTGTAAGGAAATTGCCTTTCCAAAATTGCTGATCCTGCTTTGTATACTGGCCGTATTTGCGCCTGCTTTTACTATGACGGGAATTCCCGGTTCTTTGTTTTTACCGCTGGCGATGGCCATAGCTTTTTCTATGATCACTTCTTATTTCCTTGCACAGACTTTTGTTCCGATTATGGCGAACTGGCTGATGAAAGGGCATGCGCATACATCAGACAAAGACGGACATGTATTAACGGATAAGGAAGAATATGCGGCCCTTGGATTAACAGCCGCGGAGGAAGAGGATACCTGGGATCAGAAAAAGAAGTTACTGGAAAGAAGTTTGAACAACGGTAATGGGAAACTAACCCGCTTTGAAAAATTCAGAAACCGCTTCCTTCGTTTCCTGGATCGTCTTTTTCCTTATCAGGGAGCTGTTGTTATTTTTTATACCGTTCTGACTTGTGTACTGCTGGCCATTCTGTTTAAAAATATTGGCAGAGATGTTTTACCGAAAGTAAACGGAGGTCAGTTCCAGGTAAGACTGCGGGCACCGGATGGTACCCGGCTGGAGAGGACGGAAGAAAAAACGATCAGTGCGCTTCATATACTGGAGGATTTAGTTGGGAAAGAAAATATATCCGTGACATCGGCTTTCGTTGGGCAGCATCCCGGTCAATTTTCAACCAGCCCTATTTATCTTTTTATGAGCGGACCACAGGAAGCCGTGTTGCAGGTGGCATTAAAAGAAACTTATAAAGAGAAATTAGATGTATTAAAAGAAAGATTTCGAAAACGGATGAAGGCCACTATGCCCGATGTACGACTATCTTTTGAGCCGATCGAACTCACCGACAAAGTACTGAGCCAGGGATCACCGACCCCGATCGAAGTGAGAATAACCGGGAAAAACAAAAACATCAATGAACAATACGCCGATAAAGTAATTGATAAGCTCAGGCAGATTGATTATTTACGCGATGTTCAGTTGGCGCAGCCTATCAAATATCCAACAATCAGTATTGATATTGACAGGATCCGGGCGGCACAGATGGGAGTGACACTCTCCGATATATCACGCTCGCTCATCGCTGCCACCTCCTCTTCGAGGTATACGGAAAAAAACTTATGGATCGATCCGAAAAGTAATATCAGTTATGGTGTACAGGTGGAAGTGCCCGAAAATCAGATGAACAGCATGAATGACATCAACGAAATTCCGGTGCTCAGTAATGAATCCCGTCCCGTATTGGGCGATGTGGCGGCAGTTAAATCAGATACATCATATGGGGAAAACGACAACATCGGTGCGCTCCCTTATTTATCCGTGACGGCCAATATCAATAATAAAGACCTGGGCGCAGCAACAAAGGATGTACAATCCGCACTTCAGTCGTTGGGAGATCTGCCGCGTGGTTTGAATATTGAAATGAAGGGGATGACAGAGGTCTTAACTGATACACTCAACAGTTTGCAACTTGGACTGATTACGGCCATAGCAGTTATTTTTCTAATGCTGGCTGCTAATTTTCAGTCTTTCAAAGTATCCTTCGTAGTATTATCGACCCTGCCGGCTGTGCTGATCGGTTCATTGGCGGCTTTACTCATCACAGGATCCACCCTCAATCTGCAATCCTATATGGGAATTATCATGTCAGTAGGAGTGTCCATTGCCAATTCTGTTTTACTTATTACCAATGCTGAACATTTACGTATGCACACAGGAAATGCCTTACTCAGTGCCAAAGAATCTGCAGCCCTGCGTATGCGACCCATTTTGATGACCAGCGTGGCGATGGTTTTCGGGATGCTTCCGATGGCCTCCGGATGGGGCGAAGGTGGGGATCAGGCTGCGCCGCTGGGTCGCGCGGTGGTGGGTGGGCTGATCGCATCTACCTTTGCTGCATTATTCATATTGCCTCTGGTATTTTCAT
>DASSGT010000684.1:0-2031 GCA_035693345.1 Puia sp.
GCCCCGGGCTTTTCCTTTTTCAATATGAGAAGACTGGCATTTGCCCCTGCTTTTGCAGCAATTGGGACTCCGCCTCCCAGTTCAGCCCAATGACCACCCAGAATCAGATTTTTAACCGGTGTACGGTAATGCGAGATTTTATTCTTCATATTCTGTCTTCCGGGCCTTGCTCCCATCATCGTACCGTTTTTATTACCCGTATAACGCCAATGGGTAACCGGAGTTGCCACTTCGTAAAATAGAATATGGTCCCGTAGTCCGGGAGCAATTTTTTCTTCCACTCTTTTAATGAGAATGTCAGCCACTTCTTTTTTCAATTGCTGGTAGGCTGCTCCGCGGATACGTTTCCCCGACACATCCAGCTTGGTTTCCCATTCGTTTTGATAATCCATAAAAGCCGGCATATACAGTGTAAGAGTTCCCTGATTAGCAGGCGCCAGGGATTTGTCACGCAGTGAAGGTGCGAGTATGCTGATCTCTGAAAGCCTCGGATCTCCGCTACTCTGGTCATTAAAATGCTGATTTTCATCTACCAGGTGAACCAGTTCTTCATTGAAACCAAGTGATTCTGCCGTACAATCCAATGCGAGCGAAACGGTAATGGACGAACTATATAAATCCGCTTTTCTTAGTTTTTTCTTAAGATCCGAAGGAACTGCATCGGGAGGGAGCATTTTTTCATATAGCGTTTCGATGTCACAGGCAGCGATAATATATTTACTGTTCAAATGCCGAATTTTACCTCTGTGTTCAAAGCTGAGACCCGTACATTGACCTTTCTCGAGGAAAATCTCTTTCACCTGACACTGAAGAGCCACCGGATTCTGATAATAATTGACTACGTGTTGCAGCCACTGCGGAATCACCTGGCTTCCTCCTTTGGGCGGACTCTGAAAATCATGGAAATAGGACCAGCCGATGGGGATCAAACATCCAAGTAATTCCTGTTCGCCAGAAAATATCTGTTGCAGACGCGGATTTTTAAAGAACCGGTCGAGCCCTTTTTTCAACCCTTTTTCGCCGGAAAAAGACAAATAGGGAATAAACGGAATAGCAAACTCCAGCATCCTGAATTTATTCTTCAGCTTCCGGAAGAACGGCATGGTCTCTTCAGAACGAAAAATCCGGTTATAATTTTTAAAGGAACGTCCGATTTGCCTGGCCTTTAAAAAAAGCTTTTCGATGCCTTTTCTTTCTTCCGGATAATCCCGAATCAGCTGGTTTCTCAAATCATCCGGTTGATTAGTAAGCAGATAATCAAAATTTTCTCCTTTATAACGCCGGATTCTTTGTTGTTCGACCGCTTTGGGATGATCACTTCCAATGGCGCTGAATAATTTATCCAGCATTCCATCCGGCCCATACTGGTTCAGCCAGTGTATGGCTGTGTCAAAAATAAAATGCTTGCGGCGGAAACCAGCCAGATAACCACCAACACGGGGCTCTTTTTCCAGTACGCAAACGGAAAGTCCTGCTTTACTCAACAGAGCAGCCGAAGTCAGGCCCCCAATGCCCGCACCGATCACGATCACATCGTAATAATCCTTAAATTCCTGGTCGCGCATGTCAGTAATTTAACAAAATCTACCCGGACGATATAAAAAAAACATTCGGGTAGAAAATGGTAATTTTACCCTATGGTGAATGAGCATGATAAAACGCTGTCAGCCGGCCAGATAATTCAAATAATAAACGATTTTATCCAGGAAGAGTTTGAAGTGGACCGGTCGCGGATTATCCCATCGGCTGATTTAAAATCCACCCTGGACCTGGACAGTCTGGATTATATCGACCTGGTGGTTGTGATGGAAAAAAACCTGCATATAAAAGTAGACCCTGCGGACCTGGCGGATATTCACAGTATCCAGGACCTGTATGACTATGTTTTCTCCAAAATGGGTTTAAAAGCGTAAGGCGTAAGGCACAAAGCTTAAGGCCAAATATAAAATAATTCCAACTGTAACCTTTCGTTGATAACTAGAGCCGTATTGATAATGGCCTTGGCCTTATGCCTTGCGCTTTACGCTTTGC
>DASSGT010000685.1:0-2507 GCA_035693345.1 Puia sp.
GAATAACAAAAAAATCAAAGCACTGACTGCCCAGATCGACCAGAAGCAAAAGTTGCTGAGAGATCTTGATTCGCAAAGAGCGGCTATCATGGCTAATTCCTCCTCTTTGCCCGTGGCTTTGGCAGATTCCGTTCATACAAATTAACGGGAAGTCCGTACAGTGCGTTAATTCAAGAATATGAATAAAAAAGGTCCCGTTGTCGTCATTGAGGATGACCTGGATGATCAGGGATTTTTAACTGAAATTTTTACCAGGATAAATTGTCCCAACAAATTGATTTTCTTTCAGAATGGTTCACAGGCTTATGACTTCTTAAGTACTACGGAAGAAATACCTTTTATAATACTTTCAGATGTGAACATGCCCTACCAAAACGGCTTTGATTTAAAGAAGAAAATAAAAGCGAATTGTGAATCCGGGGTTCAGTGTGTTCCGTTCTTATTTTTTTCTACAACTTCTACAAAAAAAATCCTGGTTGATGCGTATACAGCCGCAACCCAGGGATTTTTTATAAAAGACAGTTCACTGGTAGAATTGGAAATAACCATCAAAGTAATTATGGAGTATTGGAAAAGATGCGTTTCCCCAAACAATTTCTCGACCACCGAATAGTTTGAGCAGGTTCTTTCTTTGGGTATTTGTTTCAAAAATCCGGAATAATTTACCCGCGACTTATTAACTTGTTAGTCATTGACAGCTCTCATTTGAATCAGTCTGATGACATACATCTCCTCATAGAGCATTTCTCCCGGAATGAATCGGGAAAGATGATCGCTGTGCTGACAAAAATATTTGGAACAGCCAATCTGGATCTGGCAGAAGATGTAGTACAGGATGCGCTGGTAGAAGCGATCAGCCAATGGCAGATCAGAGGTATTCCCGATAATCCGTCCGCGTGGCTATTCAGGGTAGCCAAAAACAAAGCGTTGAATATCATAAACCGTGAAAAATATAAACGGCAATATTCAGCTGAAGCGAGTCATTTTTTACAATCTGCATGGACAGCTGAGCCCGCGCTCGATTACTTATTCTCCAACACACAAATACAGGATGATCAATTAAGGTTGATTTTTACCTGTTGTCATCCCGCGATCACAACTGACTCGCAGATCTCTCTGGCTTTGAAAACGATTTGCGGATTGAGCATTCCCGAAATCGCCCGCGCTTTTCTGACTTCTGACGACAATATCAGTAAGAGACTCGTCAGGGCAAGGCAAAAGATCAGAGAACAAAAGATCCCATTTGAAGTACCGCAGGGTCATGAACTTGAAAAAAGGCAACAGACCGTTCTGGACACCATTTATCTTTTATTCAACGAAGGATACAGCGCGTCCAGCGGTAAAGACCTGATTCGTTATACCCTTTGTGAGGAGGCCATCCGGCTTACGGAAATCATATCCACACACCCGCTTATTACCGAAAAGGCCAATGTGTATGCCCTCCAGGCCCTCATGCAATTGAATGCTTCCAGATTTAAGGCGAGACAGGATGCCCAGGGAAATATATATACACTGGAGGAGCAAAACCGGAGCCTCTGGGATTTTGAATTGATGGAGAAAGGTTTTGTCAGTCTGCATAAATCCACGACGAATGAACAGGTAACCGTTTTTCACATTCTGGCAGCCATTTCCGCCTATCACTGTGCCGCCCCCGATTATCAATCAACCGACTGGAATGCGATCCTCTCTCTGTACGATAAACTGCTGCTACTGGATCCTTCGCCGGTTGTGCAGCTGAACCGTGCCATCGCTCTGTCCAAAGCAGTGGGTTTGGAAGAAGCGATCAAAGAACTGAAAAAAATGGGTGGCTCACCATTATTAACTTCTTATCATTTGTATTATTCCACCCTGGCGAGTTTTCTGATTGAATCCGGTGATTTTGAAGATGCCTTGCCGCTTTTACAAAAAGCTATCAGTTTAACATCTCTGGATGCAGAAAGAGCATTGCTGACAAAAAAACGGAACCTCTGTCTCGCCAAAATATCTGAATGAAGGACGGGTATAAGGGAATTATTATTAAAAAATATTTTTGCTCCATGTCCTTTTTGTAACTTCTCATTTGTCATACGGCGTCATCCGGATTTAAAAACTGAAAAAAGCAAAAAATGAAAGATTTTCTTTTGATTCTGCGAACAGAGGGTAACGTATGGACCGATCTCTCTCCAGATCAGCTCAAACAACATATGGAACATGGGATGGCTTATATCGGCAAACTCATTTCAGAAGGAAAACTGAAAAGTGCAAGTCCTGTGGACAAAGGCAGCAAACTGATCACCGGTTCTCAGGGAACATTCACGGATCATCCCTTTAATGAAACCAAAGAAGTCATTGCAGGATATTTTCTCGTAACCGCCAATGACATCGAAGAGGCCATGGCGATTGCTAAAGCAAATCCGATTTTTAATGATATCCCCACAAAAATTGAAGTGCATCCGATGATGCCGGTCAGAGCAAACTAAAAATAACCCGATGTCTAAAAAACAATTCGCCGCATCCGTAGTGTTCAT
>DASSGT010000686.1:0-3182 GCA_035693345.1 Puia sp.
ACCTATTTAAATGCACGCAATCTTTTAAACCAGAACTTCGTCAATCGCATGCAGATCATCAACCAAATTAATTACTGGCAAACCTTATGAAAAAATACTTAATATATACTGTTTGTACATATGCCCTGCTGGTGTGTTGCCATCCGGCTGAAAAAGCGGGACCTGAAGAAACGGTGGTTGCGGTTACACCTGTCACTACAGATTCGGTTAAATTCGGTCCCATCTCCGATTCTATAGAACTCAATGCGAGCTCCACCTATCTTCAAAACAGCTATGTAAAATCCATAGCGGCCGGTTATATCAAATCTGTCCAGGTTAAACCCGGCGATTTTGTTACGAATGGAAAAGTTCTTTTTACACTGGAGACGAAAGAGTCTGCTGCCATCGGTGAAACTATCAGCAGTCTTGATTCGTCATTTAAATTTTCAGGGTTGATTACTGTTCAGGCTAAGGGACACGGATATATTACCCAGCTGAATCATCAGCCGGGAGATTATGTACAGGATGGTGAGCAACTGGCCGTGATCAGCGATCAAAACAGTTTTGTGTTTATTCTGAACATGCCATATGAAGACCGAAATATAGTATTATCCAACAGAACAGTTTACCTCAGCCTGCCGGATGGCACAAGATTAACCGGAACGATTGGAACGATATTTCCCAATGTAGACTCGCTAACACAAACACAGGGTGTAACGATACGGGTCAGTCCTGCTCATCCGATTCCCCAAAACCTGATTGCCAAAGTGCATATTCTGCGCAATTCAAAAAAACAAACGCAAACGATTGCCCGGGCCGCCATATTATCAAATGATGCGCAAACCAGTTTCTGGGTGATGAAGCTGATGGATTCTTCAACAGCCATCAGGGTTCCGGTGGAAAAAGGAATGGAATTCCCGGACAGGATTGAAATTCTCGATCCTGTATTTAAAAAAACAGACCGTATCCTGATTTCAGGTAATTATGGTCTCGCGGATACGGCGAAAGTCAGTATCGTGAAATAATCACCATGAAAAATTATTTCGTCTCATATAAAAATCCAGTAACCGCCTGTCTATTGATTATCCTGCTTGGCGGGATTTTCGTGTTCAGTCAGTTTAAGACCTCTTTGTTTCCTGAAATTACTTTTCCGAAAATAAAAATCATTGCGGATGCCGGTCTCCAACCCGTGGACAAAATGATGGTAACCGTTACAAAGCCACTAGAAAACGCCATCAAACAAGTGCCCGATCTGTTAAATATCCGCAGTACGACCAGCAGGGGCACTTGTGAGATTTCCGCTTTTATGGACTGGAACACGAATATTGACCTGGCCAAACAAAGGATCGAATCGAAAATATCAGAAATCAATAATTCCCTGCCAACCGGCGTACAGGTTACTGTTGAAAGGATGAACCCGTCAATTTTGCAGGTAATCGGCTACTCACTCGAATCGACCAGCCAAAAGAATCCGATCGATATGAAAATGCTGGCTTTGTTTACCGTCAAACCTTTTTTGTCACAGGTAACCGGTGTATCGGAAGTGAGGATATCCGGCGGTAAAACGAAAGAGTACTGGATCCGTTTAAACGTTTCCAAAATGGGAACGCTGGGTATCACCCCTGAAATTGTGACGAACGCATTTAATCAAACCAATTTTATAAAATCGAATGGTTATCTGTCGGATTTCCATATGCTTTATTTATCCGTTACGGATGCCACTGTACATACACTCGATCAATTGCAATCGATTGTTATCAGCAATAACGGCAAGCGTATCGTGCAGCTGAAGGATTTTGCTGAAGTTTCTGTGAGCGAAGCCATTGAATATACCAAGATCAATGCAAATGGCCGTGAAAGCATCCTGGTTGCCATCATTAAACAACCCAATGCCAATCTGATAGATTTGTCGGATCAGATGGCAGCCAAGGTTTCTGAATTGCAAAAAATCCTACCTGCAGGAATTGTATTGAAACCCTATTATGTGCAGGCTGATTTTGTGCATGAGGCAGTGAAGAGTGTTACGGAGAGTGTATGGATCGGACTGATTCTGGCTATTTTTGTATCTATCCTTTTTTTGCGGTCCGTTAAAGCCAGCGCTACCATTTTATTCACCATTCCGATTACAATTTGCCTTACGCTGATCTGCCTGTATAATATCGGGTATACAATGAATATCATGACCCTGGGTGCCATCGCCGCATCCATCGGGTTGATTATCGATGATGCCATTGTTGTGGTAGAACAAATTCAAAGAACTCATGAAGAGTACCCGGATGAATCTTCGGGCATGTTAATTCATAAGGCCATCCGGTATTTATTTCCGGCCATGGTTGGATCATCCATCAGTACGATCGTGATCTTTATTCCCTTTGAATGGATGAGCGGCGTGGCGGGCAGCTATTTTAAAGTGCTGACCAATACGATGATCATCACACTGGTTTGTTCCTTCTTCGTCACCTGGATCGGGTTGCCTGTCATTTATTTGCTCCTGTCACGGAAAAGAAAGAAAAGTGAAAAATTGCCTGCACCATTGCATGTGAAGAATCAGCGTTGGATTGCCGTCCTGATCCACAGACCCCTGGTGGCCCTGTTACTGATGGCGGGTATGGTTTTAACTATAGTGATCGTATTGCCTAAATTAACCACCGGATTTCTTCCGGAAATGGATGAGGGGAGTATTGTACTGGATTACGCTTCACCGCCAGGTACTTCACTGGAAGAAACCGACAGGATGCTCCGGCAGGCGGAGAAACTGATCGTGCAGGTACCTGAGGTTTCGGGCTATTCCAGGAGGACCGGAACGCAACTCGGGTTTTTTATTACGGAACCGAATACGGGTGATTATCTGATCCAACTAAAAAAAGACCGAAGCCGCAGCACAGAAGAAGTCATTGCTGATATCAGGAAACAAATTGAATCCACACAGCCGGCGCTCCGCATCGATTTCGGCCAGGTGATCGGAGACATGCTGGGTGACCTGATGACTTCGGTTCAACCCATTGCAATTAAAATTTTTGGCAATGATGCCAATACGCTCAAAAATCTCTCCGCACAAGTTGCTGAAGTAATCAACCGGGTTCCGGGAACTGCGGATGTTTTTGATGGCGTGGTGATCGCAGGACCTTCCGTAAACGTCATTCCAAAATTCGATAGACTATCACAATACGGCATCAGTCCGGCTTCCCTTCAATACCAGATTC
>DASSGT010000687.1:0-3485 GCA_035693345.1 Puia sp.
GAATATTTGAAAAACGGGAATTGACAGATAAGAAAGGCTGGTGGAATTTTATTTTGCCGGTAGACCTGAATAATGACGGTCAGATAGATTTGATTGCCGGTAATCTGGGATTAAACAGCCGTTTGAAAGCAAGCGGGAAGGAGCCTGTAAGACTTTATTATTACGATTTCGATGGAAATGGTAAAAAAGACCAGGTCCTCTCTTATTATCTGGATGGACGCGAATTGCCTTTTGCAAATAAGGATGAGTTAGAAAAACAGCTTCCTACTTTAAAAAAGAAATTTTTGTACGCTGAGGATTTTGCAAAAGCAAAGTTTAGTGATATTTTTTCTCAGGAAGATTTGGATAAGGCACAGGTTATGACAGCAAATTATTTTTCCAATGCGATATTCATGAACCGCGGAAACTTAAAATTTGAAGCGATCGCCATGCCGTGGCAGGCGCAGCTGTCCTCCTACAGGGATGCCGTGGTGATCGATGCAAACCGCGACAGCCTGCCGGATATTCTGCTCGTCGGGAACTATTATGATAATAACATTCAGATGGGCAGGTATGATGCGGACTACGCCACACTGCTGATAAACCACGGTAAAGATTCATTTAGTACGGAAAGTCTGAACGGAACCCAGATCAGGGGTCAGGTACGACATATTAAAAAGATCAATGTAGGCGGAGTGCCATCTTTTATTCTTGCAAGGAATAACGACAGTGCGATGGTGATTCGGTTCGGAAAATAATCAGGCGATCTTCAATTCGAATCTCTGACCTCAAATTGCGTAACCGTTTTACCAGGTAAACCATCTGGTGTTATTCCCTGTACGACCACCGCAAATTTTCCTTTCAGATCTGAACTGTAAAAAGATAATTGTGATTTGCCATCCGGACCCGTCGTAATCCGGGGAGCCCAGTATAATACATTTCTAAAGTCCGGGATATGGCTCTCTTCTGCTTCTTTCGAACCGTATTGGGGCGAATAGAATTCTCTCTGTTGTTGTAATCCGTCATATTCTATCACCAGTGAATTGGGGTCAATCTGTGTAGCTCCGATTTCGCCGCTATATGATTTTACGTTTACGATTCCCGCAAACACGGAAGAACCGATATAATAATTATACATGACTACTTCGATTCTTTTAATTTTCTGCGGGTCAAGGGCGATGATCTTCGAGGCATCTGAGACCGGAATGCCATCCAGCAGAATGAGAGGATCTTCTTCAAAATAAGTATTGAACAGCCGGTTTCTCACTTTGAAGTTATACTTCTCTCCTTCTTTTCTTACCCTGACGTCTTCAATAAATTCGCGCATCACTTCTTCCATTGTCTGGAATCTGGTAAAATCATCCAGGTTGTATTGCTTATCCGGTTTGCCATAAAACGACGTTGTATCTGTATTGGTTTTCACATATTGTCGCTTTCTTTCTATGCTATAGGTATTCTCAACCTGATTGCTGATGCTCCTATTCACCAAAATGGATTCCTGTGATCTGGGAAGTATCATCGGCCGCAGTGTATTGGATGAAAATTTGTCTGAATATGAATTATTGATATCGATCCGGTTAAATGAATCTTTTTGTAGCGCCGGCTGAACAACAATCGCATTGTTTTTGTAAATATCCCTGAACCCAAAATGAACTACACCCTGGGCATCACTGGTGGCACTACTGAAAGCATAATCATCACCCGGAATGCTTAACCAGGCACCGGAGAAAGCAACGGGTGCACCCGTGAGTTTATTAATGATTTTCCCATTTACAACAGGTCCTTCTAACTCGGGCAGGAATTCAAAAACGGGTTTTTTGGATTCCATCACTTCACTCCATTTAAATCTCCGCCATCCCTGCGTGAGCAGGAGATTGTCCAATGCCTCATCCGATGCCTTGTCGGTATTGGTAAAATAATATTCAGGTGATTCAAGCCTGCCCTTCAGTTCAGAATGCAGATATAAATAAGTAATAATGCTTTGTTCGGGAATATGTTGTAGTGAATCGATCATGAATACTGACATCGAAAGATTTCCGGACAGAGGCTGGTTGTTCGTATTTGCGGTCGACAAATCAATACGGATGGGTTTCCGGGTGGAATAAACAGCCTGATCCGTTTTTGCCTGTATGGCAAGCTTTTCCACCGGCCTCCTGAAAACCAGGCGCTCGCAAACAGGTTGCCGTGATTGATTGAATATTGTAATCGACGAAATACCATCTCCCAACGCTGACTTGTTTAAAATGAACGAGGCTTCACCATCTTTGACCTGACTGGTTTGAATATTTTTGATCATTTGTCTGGTCTGAGCGAACAGATATACACTGGTATTATTGAAATCGGCACTGGCATGTACAGTAACTTTCAGCCTGTCCGTCTCTTCCTCCGATACACTCATTGTAAATCCGTGATCTGTTGCATCCGGAAGTTTTTGTTTGATCAGACTGTCATTGAGTTTAACGAGTGCATAATAACTGAAACCTTTTTCGGGTTTAAGCTGGAAAACACCCATACCGTTATGCAAGGATTTGAACCTGGTAATTGTATCATTGTTCTGATTCAGGATAGCCCCCTGACAATCCAACCCGTGACCGTCCGCATCAGCTGCCTTGAAAGCGATTTTCCCGGTGACTCCGGATAGGGCATTTCCGCCTTCAGGAAAAAACTGGATACCGGATACCAATTTCAAAGGGGGAATAACCGGGGACAATTTTAAGGTGTTGATGATATGCAGTGTATGTTCGTAATAAAAGTCGGGAGAAAAATTTTTCATCCAGTTCGTATACGCGCGGAAGATGTAATTACCCGTTGCCAGAAATCCTGGCAGTATAACAGATCCCGCTCCATCTCCATTCAACATTGAAATCTTGCTTTGTACAACGGGTTTTAAATCTTTGCTGAGAATTTCGATATAGGTGATACTGCTCGTGGTGACCGGTTTATGAAAAGATGCGTCCACTGCATAAATTTTGAACCACACGGTTTCTCCTGCGAGGTAATATGTTTTGTCAGTATGCACGAAGATTTTTTCCTGCAGCGTGGCGGACTGGTAATTATTGAACTGTTCCTGCAGGCTTTCCGGCATTTGACTTTGTGCAAAAATCAAATGACAATTTAAAAGAAAAATAAAAAAGCCAACACATCTATTCATTGCGAATATTTTATTGCCAGAATGCCGGTTTCAAATTTGTTCCACCCTGATATCTGCAATCAAGACAATCCTTATATGTGATATTCATCGTTGGTGGATTTCCTGTATTAAAATAATATACATCATAAGACGTGTCCGCATAATTCCAGGAAAGCGTATTCAAAGGGTCCGTTGGAATAATTTTGACCGGACAATTTACTCCATGATTTGATTGCCAGGCCAGTTTACCATTATCAATAAATATCCTCTTTTCCTGAATAGATGAAGCAGATATATAACCAAGTACCACATCATTTGAATTGGTAACACCGTGTATGTTTCCCCGAATCTGTGCGGGTTGTAAATCAAATAAACC
>DASSGT010000688.1:0-3171 GCA_035693345.1 Puia sp.
TGATCATACAAAACATGCCAACCCGTTTTATCGAAATTTTTGCGGTATTTGGTCTGTTTCTTCTCATCCTGGTGAACTTTCTAAGTTCCCATCAGCATTCGGTTCCTTTAATAACCCTGGGAGCACTGATGGTAGCTGCCTACAAAATTATTCCCGGGATTGTTAAAATCACCAACCTCGCGGGACAGGTTAAAACCTATGCTTATACTGCGACGGGGTTGACGGATGGGAAAAGAACAGCTGCTGATACGAATGATATCCCCCGTTCTATTTCTTCCATTTGTTTTGAAAATGTTTATTTCAGTTTTGACGGAAGGAACGTTCTTAAATCCTTTACTCTGAATCTGGAAAAAGGAGATATGATCGGAATATCCGGTATGTCAGGCCGGGGAAAAACGACCACGGTGAATTTGCTATTGGGTTTTTTGTCTGCCGATCAGGGAGAAATATATATTAATGGCCTGATCGCTGATGCAGAAACAAGAAAGAAGTTCTGGAAGAGAATTTCATACGTCAAACAGCAGCCTTTTTTTCTCCACGGATCAGGAGCTGAAAATATCACATTTGAAAAGGCAAACTATGACAAACAAAGGCTGAATGATATTCTGGCTCTGACAGGTATTGATCAGATCATCCATTTGTTACCCGATGGACTAAATTCTATTATCACCGAAAACGGAAAGAATTTAAGCGGTGGACAAAGACAGCGTTTTATGCTGGCCCGCGCACTGTATAAAGATTTTGATTTGCTTATTTTAGACGAACCATTCAGTGAATTGGATAAAGCCTCAGAAACAGAATTATTGAAGCAACTCCGGAACCTGACAGAAATGGGCAAGATCATTCTCTTGATTACACATAATACGGATGCATTTTCTTTCTGCAATAAGAAAATTCAATTGGATGGTATCGGGAAATAAGACACTGATTATATTGATTCCTGGTTTTCCGGCCAATGAGGAAGATAGTACCTGCCTGCCTTTTCAACAGACGTTCGTCATGCATCTGAAATTATTAAATCCGGATTTGAATATCAAAGTGCTGGCTTTTCAATATCCGTTTTTTGAAAGTGTTTATCATTGGCATGCTGTTGAAGTGCACGCATTCAATGGCAGGAACCGGGGTGGCTTCAGGCGATTATTGTTATGGAAAGCAATATGGAAGCGTCTCGGAAAAATATTTCGGGAAGAAAGGGTACTCGGAATATTGAGTTTCTGGATGGGAGAGACGGCCCTGATAGCAAAATATGCTGCAAAGAAATACGGCGTGCGTTCTTTTACCTGGTTAATGGGTCAGGATGCCAGGAAGAATAACCGCTATGTTTCTATTACCCGGCCGATGCCTCAGTCGTTGATTGCACTATCAGATTTTCTTGCAGATGAATTTCACAAAAATTACAAAATAAAACCCGCTATCACGATTCCTCCGGGAATTGATGTGGCATCATTTCCGGACGTTTCCAGGGAAAAAGAAATTGATATTCTTGGTGTTGGCTCCCTGATTCCGCTAAAACAGTTTGATCAGATCATAAAACTGGTTGCAGAACTCGCAGACACTTGTCCCGGGCTCAGGGTGGTTATTTGTGGTGAAGGGCCGGAACGGGAAAAACTGCAACAACTCATTCAGTATTTTAATCTGGCTGGTCAGATTGAACTTCCTGGTGAAATGGATCATGCCGGAATATTAGCCTTGATGGCCAAATCCAGAATATTGGTTCATCCTTCGGCCTACGAAGGATTTGGTGTCGTTATTTTGGAAGCTTTGTATATGGGCGCCCATGTGGTGAGTTATTATCAGCCTATGCACTTTCATTTTAGCCATCATCATATTGTGAAATCATGGGAGGAAATGAAAAAGAAGCTAGTGGATCTGTTAGATAACAAACAGCTGAACCATGATCCGGTACTGATTTATCCGATCGAAGAAACCTGCAAAAAAATATTATCCCTTTACAACTGATTAATTACATCACCCAGACTTTCTGCGATACTCCGAAAACTGAGTTTTTCCCGGAAGTATTTTTCAATCCTTTGTCTCTCTTTTTCGATCGGCACGGTGTTCAGATTTTCAAGCAGTTGAGCCAGGGCATCCACATCTCCTGGCGGAAATAAGAAACCGTATTTCCCCTTCTCAGTAATTTTTTCAAATGAAGGAATTGCCGTAACGACCGGTATACAACCGCAGGCCATGGCTTCCAGCAATGCATACCCGCTACCTTCAGAAAGACTTCCGGAGATGAAAAAATTGGCGGCGCTAAACCAATAAGGCAATTCACGATGATCTACTTTACCAATCAGTTTTACCGCATCTTCCAGCACGATGCTTTGGAGAACTTTATTTTTAATTTCTTCCAGTAAATCTTCGTCCTGGTATATCATGTACAACCGGGCGTTTGGATGATAGAGGCCATATTTTTTAAATGCTTTCAACACAGTCAGCGGATCCTTATTTTTATTAAGCCTTCCAACCCATAAAAAATTATATACGCCGGACATGCCCACCCGGGACTGACTTTTTATTTTATCCTTTCTGACAAAGTTTGTCGACGCTTCCAGCACTTCCCTGCACTTGTATGGATTCTTTATGATCTTTTTGTTGATCCAGGCGGTAGCATTTTTGAAGGAAGTAAAAAGGTATGCATTGATGTTCCTGTCAGCCATTTTTTGAAGAAATCCTTTGATACCTTCGAATGGCTTTTCCCCGTGATGCTGAACAATGATCCTGCATTTCTTCCCGAGTGTCCATTTTAATGATATCAACTGCAACGGAAACACCAGTCCCTCAACCAGTACGATGTCCGGGTTCTGACTTTTGATATACCGGTGTGTTTTAAACGGGATATGCCAAAACTTATTCCTGCCCCGGAAAAAAGCATAAGCCTTTCCATTGATATACTCGACGCCGTTATAATCCAGATGTTTTACAAAAATAAACTGAATCGATTGCTGTATAAAGTCAGCGAAACCCAGTGAAGGAGCATGCTTTTCCAGTACCTGCAGGGGTTTATTAAACTCACTATGATGATGATAAACGATATCGACAACTTTAATCATAGTGAGACTCATTGATCGTTTCGAATACCTCCACCGGGAATTGAATTGTCGGATTATATTTCCTGATTTCGCCGATGAGTCCTGGCAAATCACCCTCTACGAATTTTGTATTTTCATT